>DATBBR010000063.1 GCA_036270875.1 Acidimicrobiales bacterium | reverse complement strand
CCCGCACTCGCCAGCTGACGGTCGAGCAGCCACTGCAACCACTGGTGGAACCGGACGCGGCCTCGATGTCGGGACGCGAAGGCCGACACGCCCATGCCCTCGGGATGGCGTACGTCCGCTGGCCATTGCGGCCAGGCTCCGGCATTCACCTCCGAGAGGGCGCAGAAAGTCGCGTAGCGGCTGAGGATCGAGCCCTCTTTGTCGCAGTAGCGGTCGAAATCGGGGTCCCCGCCGAACCGGTCCCACAGCCGCTCGAGGGCGGCGAGCTTGAGCTTCCAGACCGAGTCGCGCTGGACGAGCCGTTGCTCGTTCCAGGCCCGCGCCGCAACTGCGAGCGAATGCACCTCGGCACGGTCTGCTCCCGGCACCTCCTCGATCCGCAGGTACAGCGGGTTGCGCCAGCACCGGCTGCTCGGAGAGTAGGGACTCGCCTGTTGCGGCACTCCGGGACGGCTGGCGTGAAGCGGGCTCACGAGGACGGTCGATCCCCCCTGGCCAGCGGACCACTCGGCCATGCTGCGCAAGTCGGCGATGTCGCCAACACCCCAGCTTCGTCCCGACCGCAGGGCGGGAAGCTGCACCGCCCAGCCCCAGGCCCGCTGGCCCCTCGGCAGTCGACAGCGTCCTGGGCTGACGATCAGGCGCACCGTCTGCCCGTCGGTCTGACGCCGCAGCTGGTGGTAGCCACGCGGCACCCCCGTCGGCAGCCGACCCTCGGCCGTCACCGACGTCCCGTCTTCGAGCGTGAGCTCCCACGCTCCAGGCAGCGACACGGCGTCGTCGTCGCCAACGACCCGCACAGGTGGTGGACCGTGCCGGCCAGCGCGCCGCGCGCCATCAGCGCCGAAGGCGGCGGCGATCGCCTCGATGGTCGATGGCGGCGCCTCGTGCCACCGGCCATCGTCGCCCCTGTATGCGGGCTCGACACCCCAGTCCCGCAGATCGGGGATGCGCCGGCGGGCGTGCACCGGCCGAGGTTAGTGTCCCCAACACGGCCCCCACTATGGTCACGTCGGTGTCCTCGCCCGCCGTGACGACAAGCGACGGCGTCGAGATCGCCGTCCACGACCTCGGGGGAGACGGGCCGCCGCTCCTGTTCGCCCATGCCACCGGGTTCCACGGCCTCGTCTTCGCCCCGCTCGCCCGCCTCCTGAGTGGGCAATTTCACAGCGTCGCCCTCGACGAGCGGGGCCACGGCGACTCCGGGTTGCCCCCGCAGATGGACTTCGACTGGCGCGGCTTCGCCCGTGACGTCCTCGCCACCGTCGACGGCCTGGGGCTGGCGCGACCGTTCGCGGTCGGCCATTCGGGCGGCGGTGCCGGCCTGCTGCTGGCCGAGCAGGCCCGCCCGGGAACCTTCCGGGCGCTCTACCTCTTCGAGCCCATCGTGTTCCCGCCGACCGGACCCTTCCCCACGGGATCGGGCGACAACCCGCTCTCGGAGTCGGCCCGGCGCCGGCGGGAGATCTTCGACTCCCGCCAGGAGGCCTTCGACAACTACGCCTCCAAGCCTCCGTTCGACCGGCTGGCTCCTGAGGCGCTGCACGCCTACGTCGATCACGGCTTCGCCGACCTGGACGACGGTCGCGTCCGGCTCAAGTGCCGGGGCGAGACGGAAGCCCTCGTCTACGAGCAGAGCTTGGGCCACGACGCCTACGACCACCTGCCCGAGGTCAGGTGCCCGGTGACGGTCGCCTGCGGCGCCACGTCCGACACCTTCGGAGCGGCGCTGGTCGAGGCCGTGGTCGATCGCCTCCCTCGGGCCCGCGGCGAGGTCGTGCCCGGTGTCGGCCACTTCGGACCACTCGAGGACCCCGCCCTCCTGGCCCGCTCGGTCCGATCGGCGTTCGCCGGCGAGAGCCCCGATTGAGGCCATCCGCCCGTGGTGATACACCCCGCCTCTAGCCTGTGGGCGATGTCCCTGCCCCTACCCAGCGCGCTGTCCCCCTCCAAGGTGTCGTCGTTCAAGGACTGCGCGCTGGCCTTCCGCTTCTCGGCGATCGATCGCCTGCCTGAGCCCCCCTCTCCATGGACGGTCAAGGGCAACCTCGTCCACCATGCCTTGGAGCAGCTCTTCTGGCTGGTGCCGGCCGGGCAGCGCACCCTCGCGGCGGGACTGGAGCACCTCGACCAGGCCTGGGGCTCTGCCCGGGAGGAGCCCGATCTCGCTGCCCTGGCGCTCACGCCGACCGAGACCGACGAGCTCCGGGCCGACACCGAGCGGCTGGTCCGGGGCTACTTCGAGCTCGAGGACCCGGATCTGGTGACCGCGGTGGGGGTCGAGCTGGCCCTCGAGGCAGACCTGGGTGACCTGCGCCTTCGGGGCGTCATCGACCGCCTGGACATCGATCGGGACGGGCGCCTCGTGGTCACGGACTACAAGACTGGTCGGGTCCCGGGTCAGGCCCAGGAGCAGCTCCGCCTGGCGGGCGTCCACTTCTACGCCTTCCTGTGCGAGCAGGTCCTCGGCGAGCGGCCCGCTCGGGTGCAGCTGCTCTACCTGCGCGAGCCGCTGAGCATCTCGACCATCCCGTCCGACCAGTCGATGCAGGGGCTGCGCCGCCGGACCTCGGCGATCTGGTCGGCGATCGAGCGGGCGTGCGCGCTCGAGGACTTTCGGCCCAAGCCGTCCGCGCTGTGCGAGTACTGCAACTGGCAGGAGTACTGCCCTGCATTCGGCGGTGACCCGGCACGCGCCGTGGAGGTGCGGGGCCAACCGACGTTGGTCTGAGGTGGTCCGCGACAATGCGGGTCGGCCGCCAGGCCGGGACGGGCGGGCTGGGAGCGTGGCGATGATCCGCGAGAGCGTCGCCGCCTTCGACGACCGCGTCGACGCGGCGTTCGACCGCCTCCGGGGCAACCGCCTCGCCGACCGGGTGATGTACGGAGCCTCGGCGGTGGGCGACCACAGCCTGATCTGGGTGATCGTCGGGGCCGCACGGGCCCTGGGTTCCCAGCGCCGACTGTCGTCCGCGGTGCGGATGACAGTCGCCCTCGGGGCCGAGTCGCTGTTGGTCAACGTCGGCATCAAGTCGCTCGTTCGGCGCCGGCGGCCTCCGTCGTCGGACTCCCGTCCCCTGCCGCTGCGCCAGCCCGTGACCAGCAGCTTCCCGAGCGGCCACGCCACCTCGGCCTTCTGCGCCGCCGGGCTGTTGTCCGACGGCGACCGGCTGTGGCCGCTCTACTACGGCCTCGCCGTGGTAGTGGCCTCGAGCAGGATCTACGTCCGCATCCATCACGCGTCCGACGTGCTGGCCGGGGCGGCGATCGGCGCCCTGCTCGGGCGCCTGGGCCGGCACCTCGTCCGCTCGGAGGGTTGAGCGCGGAATCTCACCCGAGCCGGCCGCGTTGACATGTTCATGAGCAGACTGTCGTTCGACGTCAACTGGGACTATCTCTGTCCCTTCGCCCGCAACGCCCACGAGCACGTGGTGGCGGCCCTCGCCGGCGGCGCCGACTGGGAGGTCGGCTTCGTTCCGTTCTCTCTCATCCAGGCCCACGTCGAAGAGGGTCGGCCCGCGGTTTGGGACGACCCTGAGAAGGCTCCCCACCTGCTCGCCATGCAGGCGGGCATCGTGGTGCGTGACCGCTACCCGGAGGCGTTCTACGGCGTGCACCTGGGCCTGTTCCGGGCCCGCCACGACGAGAGCAAGGATCTCCGCGAGGAGGCCGACGTGCGTCGGGTGCTGGCCGACCACGGCGTGGATCCCGATCAGGTCATGGCCGAGATTGCCGACGGATGGCCGCTCGAGACGTTCCGCAAGGCCCACGAGAGCTCGGTCAACGAGCACCGGGCCTTCGGCGTGCCGACCTTCATGGTCGACGGTCAGGCCGTGTTCGTCCGGCTCATGACCCGTCCCCAGGGGGACGCCGAGCTCGCCCGATCGACCATCGAGCACGTCGTCACCCTGGCCCAGAGCCGACCGGAGCTCAACGAGTTCAAGCACACCAGCATCGCCCGCTGAGCCCCTGCTCGGGCGGACGTCGCAGGGCCGAGACGCACTACCCTGACGGCGATGTCACACGACGCGCAGCCGGCTTCGGTGCCGCTCACCGGGCACGAGGCCCTGATGTTGACCGTCGAGCGGGACCCGGTGCTGCGCTCGTCGTTCCTAAACCTGACGCTGCTCGACCAGGCCCCCGACTACGGTCGCTTTCGCCTGCGCATGGCCAACGCCATTCGGGCGCTGCCCCGCCTTCGCCAGCGGGTCGAGCTCGCCCAGCTGCCACTGGCGCCGCCGGAGTGGGTCGACGACCCCGACTTCGACCTCGACTATCACGTGCGTCGCCTCGCGCTCCCCGCGCCAGGGGCCGACCGCCAGCTCCTCGACCTCGGCGCCCAGTGGTTGCAGGACCCTTTCGACCCCCGTCGGCCTCTGTGGAAGATGACCGTCGTCGAAGGGCTGTCCGGCGGCCGGGCCGCCCTGTTGGCCAAGATCCACCACGCCGTGACCGACGGCGTGGGGGGTGTCCGCCTGTCGACCAGCTTCATCGACCTCTCGCGTGACGCACCCGACCCGGAGCCCGAGGGCGACGGCCGGGGCGCCGAACCAGCCCGGTTCGAGAGCGGACCGATCCGACTGGTCACCGAGATGCGCCGTCAGCTCGAGCGGGTTCCGCACGCCGTCAGCGGCGTGTGGAGCGGCGCCTTCGAGATCGCGTCGCACCCCCAGTCGCTCGGTCGCGAGGCGGCGGACGTGATGGAGAGCGCGCGATCGATGGTGCGTCAGGCGCTGGTGACCGACGGCGCCCGTTCACCGCTGTGGGCCGGGCGGCGGTCGACCGCCCGCCATTTCGAGATCCTGAGCATCGACCTCGACGAGGCGAAGCGGACCGCCGGGACTCTCGGGGGCACCGTCAACGACGTGTTCGTGACCGGCGTCGCGGGCGGCGCCGCCGCCTACCACCGGGCACGCGGTGTCGACGCCGACGAGCTGCGGATCTCGATGCCGGTGAGCACCCGCCACGATCGCTCCGTGGCCGGCAACGCCTTCACACCCGCTCGGGTGCTGGTGCCAGCCGGCATCCTCGACCCCGTCGAGCGGTTCGGCGCCGTGCACGAGCGCCTCGCCACCGTCAAGGCTGAGCGTGCCCTGGGCCTGGCCGACGCCCTGACCGGCGTGCTGACCGGCCTGCCGGGCCCACTGCTTACCCGGCTGGTCCGCCAGCAGGTGGAGACGGTGGACCTGGCCGCATCCAACGTGCGGGGGTCACCGGTCGACCTCTTCGTGGCCGGAGCCCGCGTCCTGTCCAACCATCCCATGGGCCCGACCGGCGGGACCGCCTTCAACGCCAGCGTCCTGTCGTACCGCTCCCAGCTCGACATGGGTATCAACAGCGACTCGGCCGCCATCGATGACCCCGTGCTGCTGCGGCATTGCATCGCCGAGTCCCTCGCCGAGGTGATGGCGGCGGCACCTGCCGCCTGACCCGGCGGCGGGCTCCAGGATCGGCCCGTAGGATCGGCATCGTGGAGCTCGACGACCGGGTGGTGGTGGTGACGGGCGGCGCCAGCGGCATCGGCCGGGCCTTGTGCCGGCGCTTCGCCGCCGCAGGGGCTCGGGCCGTCGTGGTGGCCGACCTCGCCGCCGACGGTGGCCGCGCCGTCGCCGCGGAGATCAACGACGACAGTGACGGGCGCGGGTCGACGACCAGGGCGCTCGCCGTCCCGACTGATGTGACCCGGGAGGCCGACATCGACGCCGTGGTCGAGCGGACCGAGGAGACCTTCGGTCCCATCGACCTCTTCTGCTCGAACGCCGGGATCGCCATTGGTGGGGGGGCCGAGGTGCCCGACGAGTCGTGGGAGAGGATCTGGCACGTCAACGTCATGGCCCACGTCTACGCCGCCCGGGCCGTGTTGCCGGGCATGATCGCCCGCGGCGAGGGCTACCTGCTGAACACGGCCTCGGCGGCGGGGCTGCTCACCAACCTCGGCGCCGCCCCGTACTCGGTGACCAAGCACGCGGCCGTCGGCCTGGCCGAGTGGCTGGCCATCACCCACGGCCCCGCAGGGATCAAGGTCTCCTGCCTCTGCCCCCAGGGCGTGCGGACGGCGATGCTCCTCGGCGGCCTCGATCCCTCAGCTCCCGAGGGTGGCGACCAGGCGTTCCCCGCCGGCCAGGTGGTGCTGGCGTCTGGTGAGATGCTCGAGCCCGACGACGTTGCCGATGCGGTGGTCGAGGGGCTGCGGGAGGAGACCTTTCTCATCCTGCCCCACCCCGAGGTGGGCGAGTACTTCCGCCACAAGGCCACCGACTACGACCGCTGGCTGCGGGGCATGCGCCGGCTCCAGGAGCGCCTGATCGCTGGCGCGTGATCAGGTCAGGATGTTGACCGCCCGTGCCGCGACCACGGCGACGGTCACCAGCGCCACGGAGGCCTGCAGGAGCATCAGCACCTTGCTCCACGGACTCAAAGGCATCGTGTCGGTCGGGCTGAACGCCGTGCAGTTGGTGAACGACGTGTAGAAGTAGTCGACGAAGCCCGGCATCCAGTCCTCCTGGGCGAGCTCGGGCGTCGACATCTGGGGAAAGAGGAAGTCCGGGCGCCGGCGCTCGCCGAAGGCCCGAGCGATCGGTCCCCCCCTGTCGAGCTCCCAGTACCACAGGGTGAAGACGAGGACGTTGGTGATCCAGATCTCGATCGCCGACAGGATCAGCGACCGGCCGCCGAGCTTGATGCCGTGGAGCAGGCCGTGCACCAACAGCCCGGTGGAGAAGGCGTTGAACAGCGAGATGAGGGCGATCAGCGCCACCGAGATGGCGCGGGTCACCCGTGTCTCTCTCGTCAGGCGCACGGGATTGGCGATCGTGAGCGGTATCAGCAGGGCTGCCTCTAGGGCGGGCAGGACCCACTTCGGGCCGAGCACGAACTTGCCGGGGAGGGCGAAGTACAAACCGACCGCGCCGGCGACCGTGGCGATGGCCGGCCAACGGTGCTCGCCGAGCTTGGCCTCGCGGCTCACCCCTCGTCCTCGCTGGGCTCGGCCTTCGCCGCGCTCTCCCGCACGACCGAGCGAGGGTCGACATCGGTGCGCATGCCCTTGTACCGAGGGGCCCGCAGCGTGCCGAGGTGGGTCCACTCGCTGAAGGCCACCTCGGCCACCAGGGTGGGCTCGACCCACCGACCCTGCCTGGCCACCTCGGGCGGCAACGGGGGCGGCGGGGTGAACGGGCTCGTGGCCCGGGCCAGCGGGCCCAGCAGGTCACCGAGCCGGTCCAGCTCCTGGTCGGTGAAGCCGCTCCCCACCCGGCCGGCGTAGCGCAGCTCGCCGTCCCGGTAGTACCCGACGAGGAGGGCGCCCAGCCGGCCGGACCGATGGCCCTGACCGGGCAGCCAGCCGCCGACGACCAGCTCCTGGCGGTTGACGTTCTTGACCTTGACCCAGGACGTGCTGCGCCGACCCGGGCGGTAGACGCTGTCGAGGCGCTTGGCCACGAGCCCTTCGAGGCCGCGGGCCCGGGTGGCGTCGAGCAGCGCCGCCCCGTCCCCGACGTGGTAGCTCGGGGTCTGCCACGACGGACCGGAGAGCGAGAGGCTCTCGAGCAGGCGACGCCGTTCGGTGTAGGGCAGGCCGATGGTCATGTGGCCGTCGAGGTACAGCACGTCGAACAGCATGTACACGACAGGGACCTGGCTGGCCACGCGCCGCAGGGCCGCGCCCTCGCTGACGTTCATCCGCTGCTGGAGCATCCCGAAGTCGGGCCGGCCCTCGTGGTCGAGCGCCACGACCTCGCCGTCGAGGACGACCTCGTGCGACGAGACGACGTCGCCGAGGCCACGGAGCTCGGGGTACCGCGCCGTCGCGTCCAGCAGCCGCCGACCCTGCAACTTCACCGTGCCGCCGGCCACGAAGGCGATCATGCGCACGCCGTCCCACTTGATCTCGTAGCCCCAACGCCCGTCGTCACCCGGCAGGACCTCCGACGAGGTGGCCAGCATCGGGGCCAGCTGCTCGGGCATGGGCTCGCGCTCGGGATCCTGAGGAGGATCCATCCGGTGGATCATCCACCGGCCCTCTCCCGTCCGGAACAGCGCATAGCGCCCGTCGACGCGCTGCCCGTGCAGCGTGACGATCACCTCGCGGCTGTCCCACTTCTCACAGTCGTAGGTGCCGCGGTCCCAGATCATCATGGTGCCGGCGCCGTAGCTTCCGGTGGGGATGTCCCCCGCGAAGTCGAGATACAAGAGCGGATGGTCCTCGGTCGGAACGGCGAGGTGGTTGACCTTCGGGTCGGGGGGCACGCCCTTTGGGAGCGCCCACGAGGCGAGGACACCGTCGCGCTCGAGCCGCAGGTCCCAGTGGAGCCGTCGGGCATGGTGCTCCTGGATCACGAAGCGCGGTGCCTCCCCGGCGCCGGGAGCTGTGTCCTCAGGACGGCCCTCGCGAGCCGGGCCCTCGGGAGCCGGGCCGACCTCGGCATCGGGCTCGGGCGTGGCCGAGAAGTCCCGCTTGGCCTTGTAGTTGTCGAGCTTGTCGCTCATCTCCACCTCAAGGGCGCTGCCGATGGCCACCCTCCCGGGCCAGCCAGGCCCCCGGGGCCCGCCTCCCCGGGGCGACGCGGCGCCTCGGATGTTGCCATCATGCCCTCGATGGCATCCAAGTCAGCCAACGTGGAGGTCGAGCTCGAAGGGCGCCAGCTCAAGCTGTCGAACCTCGACAAGGTCCTCTACCCCGAGTCGGGGTTCACCAAGGGCCAGGTGATCGATTACTACGTGCGCGTCTCGTCGGCCCTGCTGCCGCATCTCCACCGCCGACCCCTCACCTTGAAGCGCTACCCCAACGGAGTGGACGCAGGCTTCTTCTACGAGAAGCAGTGCCCGTCGCACCGGCCCGACTGGGTCCGGACGGTCGAGATCCCGAGTGAGCGAACCAAGGGCAAGGCCGTCAACTACTGCACGGCGGATGACCTGCCCACCTTGGCCTGGTTGGCCAACCTGGCTGCGATCGAGCTCCACCCGCTGCTGGCCCGGGCCGACGGCGACGACAGTGAATCGTCGCGTGACGCTGTGAACAGGCCCACCATGGTCGTCTTCGATCTCGACCCGGGGCCGCCGGCCGACGTGACGACCTGCGCCCAGGTGGCGTGCTGGCTGCGGAAGGTCCTGGACGACCTGGGCCTGGCCTCGTTCCCGAAGACCTCCGGGTCCAAGGGCCTCCAGGTCTACGTTCCCCTCAACACCCCGCACACCTACGACGACACAAAGCCCTTCGCCCACGCCATCGCCCGCCTCCTGGAGAAGCACCACCCCGAGCACGCCCTCGAGAAGATGGACAAGAGCCTGCGGCGGGGCAAGGTGCTCATCGACTGGAGCCAGAACCACATCACGAAGACCACGATCTGCGTCTACTCCCTGCGGGCGCGGCCACACCCCACCGTCTCCACACCGATCTCGTGGGAGGAGGTCGAGAGGGGGCGGGAGGCGGACGGCGCGACGCGGCTCCGTTTCGAGGCCGATGAGGTGCTGGAGCGGCTGGAGCGGTCGGGTGACCTGTTCGCGCCGGTCCTCGAGCTCGAGCAGCACCTCCCCCAGATCGGCTGAGGAAGCCCGCGCATCGTGCGCCGATTGGTGCCCGACCCGGCTGGCGAGGTCGACCTGGATGAGGCCTACGCCCTCCCGGGCCCCGGCCGGCTCCACGTGCGGGCCAACTTCGTGTCCAGCGTCGACGGCGCCGCCGAGGTGGGGGGCCGGTCCGGCGGCCTGTCCTCGGACGCCGACCACCGCCTCTTCTCGGTGCTGCGAGGCCTGTGCGACGTCGTGCTGGTCGGAGCCGGGACGGTGCGCCACGAGCGCTACGGACCCGCCCGACCGAGCGCCGAGCGTCGCGCCTGGCGACAGGAGCACGGCCTCGCCGCCGTGCCACCCATCGCTGTGGTCACTTCTCGGATCGACCTCGACATGGAGAGCGCCTTCCTCACCGAGGCCACCGCCCGCCCGGTGATCCTCACGACCGACGCCGCCCCCACCGAGCGCCGCCGCCGGGCGGCCGAGGTGGCCGATGTGGTCGTCTGCGGCGACACCGAGGTGAACCTGGACACGGCGCTGGAGGCACTCGTCGAACGCGGTCTCACGCGTGTGCTGTGCGAAGGAGGACCGCACATGCTGGACCAGCTCGTCGCCGCTGGCCGCCTCGACGAGCTCTGCCTCAGCCTGTCCCCGGCGATCGCCGGACCCGAGCGCCTGCGCATCATCAGCGGTCCTCCCTTGGACGCCCCGGTGCGCCTCGAGCTGGTCCACGTGCTCGCCGCCGAGGGAATGCTGTTCCTCCGCTACGTCGTCGTCCGCCCCGGCGGGTGAGCGGCGCTCAGTCGTGTGACGCCGCCCACTCCAGCAGACGCTCGGTGGGCCAGCTGTTGACGATCGATTCGACCTGCACCCCGCAGTCCGCCGCCCGCGCGCAGCCGAATGGCTGCCACTCCAGCTGGCCCGGTGCGTGGGCGTCACTGTCGATCGACACCTTGCAGCCGGTGTCGACCACCTGGCGAAGCAGGCGTTTGGGAGGGTCGAGGCGCTCGGGACGGCAGTTGATCTCCACGGCCTTGTCGAAGGAGGCTGCCGCACCGAACACCTCCTCGGCGTCGAAGCTCGACTCCGGCCGCCCGCGACCGACGACCATCCGCCCCGTGCAGTGCCCGAGCACGTCCACGTGGGGACTGCGCAGCGCGGCCACCATGCGGCGCGTCATGGCCGCACCGTCCATCCGCAGCTTGGAGTGGACGCTCGCCACGACCACGTCGAGGCGGGCGAGCAGGGTCTCGTCCTGATCGAGCGAGCCGTCTTCGAGGATGTCCACCTCGACACCGGTCAGGATGCGAAATGGGGCCAGCTCGGCGTTGAGCTCCGCGACCACCTCCAGCTGGCGCTCGAGACGCTCCGCCGACAGGCCGTTGGCCACCGTGAGCGAGGGCGAGTGATCGGTGAGCACGACGTAGTCGTGGCCCAAGCTGGCCGCGGTGCGAGCCATGGTCGCGATGGGGCTCCCGCCGTCGGACCAGTCCGAGTGCGTGTGGCAGTCGCCCCGCAGCCGGGACCGGATCCCCGCCCCCTCGCCGGGATCGGGCGCGGGCGCCGCCTCCAGACGGGCCAGGTAGCTCGGCACCTCCCCGCCCAGGGCCTCGTGCACCACACGCGCCGTCGTGTCGCCGACACCAGGCAGCTCCTGCAGGCGCCCCGTCCGATCGCGCTCGGCGATCTCCTCGGGAGTGATGGCCGCCAACGTCGCCGCCGCCGTCCGGAAGGCGCGCACCCGATAGGCGCGCTCGCCTTGCCGTTCCAGCAGGAAGGCGATCCGCTCGAGGGCCTCGATCGGTCCCATGATCGGCCTAGGCCGCCCTGGACGCCACCGCGTCCAGCGCCGCCCGGGCCCGTCGGGGGTCGTCGAGCGACTCCACCAGGTGTGGACGACGGACGTAGAAGCCGACGAGGACGGCGAGCAGGAGGAGCGCGGTGCCGACAACGACCGTCCGCAGGCCGACACGGTCGGCGACCGCGCCCTGGATGATGGCGCCGATGGGATAGATGACGCCCAAGGCCAGCATGTAGAGGCTGAGTATCCGGCCCCGGAGGGCCTCCGGCGCTCGCAGCTGCACCACGGTGTTGAGGCCGGCAAGCACCCCGATGTAGGCGGCCCCCACCGCCAGGAGGGCGACCGCCGCCAGCGCCAGGGTGGGCGCCAACCCGTAGAGGACGAGGAGGACGGGCAGGAGGGCGAGGTCGCCGATGAGCAGCCGCCGGCGCCCCAAGCGCCCGGCCACCGGCGTCAGGGCCAGGGCGCCGATGACGGCGCCGATCCCCTGGGCGGTGACCAGCACTGCGGTGCCGCTCGCCTGGTGATGGAAGAGCTTGATCGCCACCGCCGGGACGAGCGCGATGAACGGGGAGGCGAGGAAGCCGACGACCGCGATGAGGATGATCGCGGCGCGACAACCCGGCTCGGCCGCCGCGGCGCGGGCCCCGCTGGCGATCCGGGCCAGCAGGTGACCTTGCTCCCGCGGCCGGGCAACGGGGCGAAAGCGCACCAGGAGCAGGGCGATCATCACCGCTCCGAACGACGCCGCGTTGACGCCGAAGGCCCAGGTGTAGGAGCCCACGGCGATGACGACGCCCGCCAGCGCGGGTCCGATCACCCGCCCCAGGTTCCACTGGGCCGACGACAGCGAGATGGCCCCCAGCAGGTCGTCGGGTCCCACGAGGTCGGGGAGCATGGCCTGGTAGGCGGGCAAGCCGATGGCCGTCATGGCGCCCCCACCGAGCACGACCAGGGTCACCCACACCGGGCTGGCGTTCCCGGTGGCGGCGAGAGCGGTGAGGATCCCGGCGAAGACGGTCTCACCCACCGTGGTGAGCAGCAGCCAGCGGCGCCGGTCGTGGCGGTCGGCCATGGCCCCGCCCACCGGGGACAGCAACCCCATGGGGAGGAAGGCGGCCGCGGCCACCAGGCCGGTCCACCGGGCCTGCCCGGTGTGGACGGTCACCAGCACCCCCACGGCCACCGTCTGCATCCACGACCCCACGTTCGACACCAGCGCCGCCGACCAGACGAGGGCGAAGTCCCGGTGACGCAGCGGGCGCAGCGAGGCCAGGGGCACATCGGCGACATTAAGCGTTGCGATCGGTCTGGTGGTCGTGCCCGTCCGGCGAGCGGTGTCGCTCAGCGCTTGCCGAGGTCGCGGAACGCAGTCAGCATCTCGACCGGGATGGGGAACACGAGGGTCGAGTTCCGCTCGGTCGCCACCTCGGCGAGCGTCTGCAGGGTGCGGAGCTGAAGGGCGCCGGGGCTCTCGGCCATGCGGTCCGCCGCCTCGGACAGCTCGCGGCTGGCTTCGAGCTCCCCCGTGGCGGCGATGACCTTGGCCCGTCGCTCGCGCTCGGCCTCGGCCTGGCGGGCCATCGCTCGCAGCAGCTCCTGGGGAAGGGTGATGTCGCGCACCTGAACCTGGCGCACCTCGACACCCCAGCCACTGGTGGACGCGGCGATGGTGGCCCGGAGCTCGTCGTTGACCTGCTCCCGGTGGGCCAGCAGGTCGTCCATGTGATGGCGACCGATGATCGACCGCAGGCTGGTCATGGCGACCCGCTGACTGGCGAAGCGAAAGCTGTCGACTCCGATGATTGCCTTCACCGGGTCTATGACCTGGAAGTAGGCCACGGCGTCGACCTGGACGGTGACGTTGTCGGCGGTGATGACCGACTGGGGCGGGATGTCGATGACCTCGACCCGGAGGTTCACCTTCACCACCCGGTCCACTCCCGGGATCCGCGTGATGATCCCTGGGCCCTTGGCCGCGTGTCTGATGCGACCGAAGCGAAAGAACACCGCCCGCTCGTACTCGGTCACCACCTTGACCGAGATGGACAGGAGGAACAGGGCGAGGACGATGACGCCAGCCACGGAGCCGCCAACGATCCCAGCCACATTGGTGTCGGCAAGAACAGGCGCACTCATGTCCACAGTGTCCCACCCCGGAATCAGCCGTGCGCCGCGGGTGCCGGGTGCTACCGGTCCCTCACCCTGGCGACGGTGAGAGGTCCCGCACGGCCTGGCGGGTGTCGACGCCGAAGGGGAGGATCGCCAGCGCCGTGGTGGTGACGCCGTTGGCGACGTAGCGCTCGATGTGGGCCCGGCAGGCCTCGGGAGAGCCGTGGACGATGAGGTCGTCGACCACCTCGTCGGGGATGGCGGCCGTGGCCGCCTTGCGGTCTCCGGCCTGCCACGCCTTCCACATGGGCTCGAGCTGCGGCCCCCGGCCCAGCCACTGGTGGAAGGCGGCGTAGACCCCGACGTTGAGATAGGCCGCCAGGGCGAACCGGCCCATCGAGCGGACCGTGTCCGCGTCCTCCGAGGGGCACACGAAGATGCGGGCGACGATCTCCTTGCCCGGCCCCACCTCGGGCACCACTCGGGCGACGTCATCGGCCGACAGCCAGTTGATGATGGCGCCGTCGCCTTCCCGCCCGGCCAGTCGCAGCATCCCCGGGCGGAGGGCCGCGACCAGGATGGGCGGCGGCTCGGGGATGCGCCGCCCCAGGCGGAACCCGCGCACCCGGAAGGTGTCGAACTCGCGGTTGACCTTCTCGCCCGTCAACGCCAGGCGGAGGAAGCGGACCATGTCCCGGGTCCGCTTGTAGGGCTCCTTGAAGGGGATGTCGTTCCAGGCCTCCACGATCACGTCCGAGGACGTGCCGATGCCCAGGACGAAACGGCCGGGCGCGGCCTCGGCCATGGTGGCCACGCTCATGGCCATGAGCCCCGGTCCTCTCGTGAAGGCGGGGACGATGGCGGTTCCCAGGCGCAGGGAGGGCGCCCACGCCGCAGTGAGGGCGAGGGGCGTGAAGGCGTCGGTGCCGCCGGCCTCGCTGGACCAGGCGTCGGTGTAGCCGAGGTCGGCCAGCTCCTCGATCCACGAACGCTGCTCGTGGAGCGGCAGACCGTCGAAGGGGATGGTCATTCCGTAACGGGCCATGGGACTGAGTGTTACACCCTCACGCCACCATGGCCGCATGGCACGACAGCTCGTCCTCCTCGAGGACACCGAGTCCGATTGGCGCCTCGACGAGCGCACCCGGCAGTTGGGGCGGGAGGGCGTGGCCGCGGCGCGGGCCGCCCTGCGCGAAGCACGGCGGCGCCAGGCGGCCTGAGCGGACCCGAGCGCCGCCCGATCGGGCCCGCGAACGGGGGACGACCCGGCCCGTCGGCCCGCCGAGGGGCCCATCGGGCCCGCGACCCGGCCGCCGATAGGCTGCGCCCATGGCCGATGTCGTGATCACCGAAGCCGTCCGCAGCCCGATCGGTCGTCGTGGTGGCGGCCTGTCGACGCTGCACCCCGCTGACCTTCTCGGGGCGGTCCAGGCCGAGGCGGTGAGCCGGGCCGGCATCGACCCCGCCGAGGTCGACCAGGTGGTGGCCGGCTGCGTGACGGCGGTGGGCGAGCAGTCCTACAACATCGCCCGCACGGCGTGGCTGGCCGCCGGGTTGCCGCTGACCGTTGCCGCCACGACCGTCGACAGTCAGTGCGGCTCGTCGCAACAAGCCACGAACCTGGCCGCCGGTCTCATCGCGTCCGGCGCGGCCGACCTCGTGCTCGCCTGCGGCGTGGAGTCGATGAGCCGGGTGCCCCTCGGGGCCAACACCAAGGCCGGTCCCGGGCGGGCCATCCCCAAGTCCTACTTCGCCCGCTACGAGTTCGCGTCCCAGTTCGAGGGGGCCGAGCGGATCGCCGACAAGTGGGGTGTGACCCGATCGGACGCCGATCGGTTCGGCGCGACCTCGCAGGTGCGCGCCGGTCGGGCCCGCGACGAGGGCTGGTTCGAGGCCGAGAGCTTCGCCATCCACGCTCCCGACGTCGACGAGGAGGGCAAGCCCACGGGGTCGACCCATCTCGTCGCCGCCGACGAGGGCCCCCGGGAGACGTCGGTCGAGAAGTTGGCCACCCTCAAGCCGGTGGCCCGGGAGGACGGCATCCACACCGCCGGCACGTCCTCCCAGATCTCCGACGGAGCCGCTGCCGTGCTGCTGGCGTCCCCTGCCAAGGCGGCCGCCCTGGGCCTCTCCACCCGAGCCCGGATCACCCACCAGTGCCTGGTGGGCGTCGACCCGGTCCTCATGCTCACCGGCCCCATCGACGCCACCCAGCGCATCCTCGACCGGTCCGCCCTCTCGCTCGGCGACATCGACGTGGTGGAGATCAACGAGGCGTTCGCCTCGGTCGTGCTGGCGTGGGAGCGCGAGCTGCACCCCGACATGGAGCGGGTGAACCCCGGCGGTGGCGCCATCGCCCTGGGCCATCCCGTCGGGGCCACCGGTGCCCGGCTCATCACGACCGCCCTGCACCACCTGGAGCGGACCGACGGCAGCCGGGCGCTGGTCACTATGTGCTGCGGCGGCGGCCTCGGCACGGGCACCCTCATCGAGCGCAGCTGAGCGTCGCGACGACCGGTCCGCGCGGGCGACCCGGCCCGTCGCAGCGGCGGCGATCTTCGAAATCGCCGCCGCTGCGCCGGCCGGATCACCTCGGCGGTTCAGTCGTCTGCGCCACAGCGCACTCGAGGGCGCCCGGCACGAGCAAGTTCTTTTCTTCTGCCCGGGCGCCGCGGCCCGCTTCGCGGGCAGAGGGAGCGGCGCCTCGGGTGGCTCCCCGTTTCGTCAGAACGGGGGGCCAGCCGAGGGCGCCGGTCACTCAGCGCCCTGGCGGACCAGGTACCTTCGAAGTTCGTGGCCACGCTGGTCGAGCGTCTGGGCTATCCGCCCGACGCCAAGCTGCTGATCATCAACTGTGACGACCTCGGGTCGAGCCATGCCGCCAATGTGGGCGTCTACGAGGCGATTCGCTCCGGCGTGGCCACCAGCGCCAGCTTGATGGTGCCCTGCCCGTGGGCGCGGGAGGCGGCGGCCCGCTATCGCGGCGAGGACGTGGGCGTCCACCTGACGCTCAACGCCGAGCACGACCTCTACCGCTGGGGCCCCATCACGCATGCCCCGTCGCTGTTCGACGGCGACGGCGGATTCCCGCGAACGGTGACCGACGTGTGGGACCACGCCGACCTGGACGAGGTGCGACGTGAGTGCCGGGCCCAGATCGAGCGCGCCATCTACTGGGGCTTCGACGTCAGCCACCTCGACTCGCACATGGGCACGCTGCAGCTGCGCCCTGAGTTCTTCGACGTCTATCTGGAGCTTGCCGTCGACTTCTCGCTACCCATCCGGCTCTCGGGGGCGTCGAGCGAGGCCCACATCGGCTTCCCGTTCCGACGGCTGGCGGCCGAGGAGGGAGTCGTGTTCCCGGACCACCTCGTCGTCGTCAACGCGGTCGGGAGCCGCCGGGCCCTCGAGCGGGCCCTGCTCGATCTCCCATCGGGTGTCACCGAGGTCTACGCCCATCCCGCAGTGGACACCGGAGAGCTGCGGGCCCACAGCCCCGATTGGTCAGGTCGGGTCGACGACCACGACCTGCTCACCAACGACCACTCGCTGCCGGCCCTGGCGGAGCGGGCGGGAGCAAAGCTGATCGGGTATCGGGCCCTGCATCAGCTGATGCGCACCTGACGGCTCGCTCTTAGCTCACGGTTCCCGACACGACCGCGGGATTGGTCGTCGACCTCACCCCGCCGAACGGCTTGACGGCGCCGGGCCGATCTGGTCTAGAACGAACGCCGAGGATCGTAGCGACCGGGCGGGACGAAAGGAGCGACGATGCGACGACTGACCAGCGTGGCCGCGGCGGGCGCGGCCGTCATCGGGCTGGCTTCGGGGCTGGCCGCCTGCGGAGGCGGCAGCAGCAGCTCGAGCAGCACGAGCACCAGCACCACGGGCAGCACGACCACCACGACCACCTCGAGCACCACAGCCACCACGGGCGGGGGCGCCTCGGCGGCATCGATCACCATCCAGAACTTCGCCTTCAAGCCCCTCGCGACCACGGTGAAGGCGGGTAGCACGATCACGGTCAAGAACCAGGACAGCGCCACGCACACCCTCACCGCTGACAACGGCGCCTTCGACACCGGCAACATCAGCGGCGGCGGGACCAAGACAATCACCGCCCCCGCCAAACCGGGCTCGTTTTCCTACCACTGCTCGATCCACGCGTTCATGACGCACGGCACCATCACGGTGACGAGCTAGCAGATGGCAGAGGGGGCGCCCTCCCGCGACGCCCCCT
>DATBBR010000062.1 GCA_036270875.1 Acidimicrobiales bacterium | reverse complement strand
GCCCATGGCGGCGGCGATCCATATGGTGTCGGTCCCCGCTACCAGCGGGCTCAGGCTGGAGACGAGGCCGCCCGCGCCACGTCGGGCGACGAGCTGCTGGTCGTCGTCCAGAGCGAAAGACAGCGGACCCCGGTTGGAGACGATGACGAGCTCCGGTCCGCCCATGCCCCCGGACCCTACCGCCACCGCCGCCCGCCGCCCGCCGCCCGCCGCCCGCCGTCGGTGGGCCCCCGCGCCAGGAGGGCCCCTCGGAGACCCGCCGGGCTCATGGGCGGGGCGACGGCCGGTCGCCCATCGGTCGACCCGTCGGGCACGATGGCCCGGTGCCTCACCTCGTGGCTGCGCCGGACAAGTTCAGGGGAACAGCCGCCGCCACTGAAGTGGCTGCTGCTGTTGCCCGGGCCGGTGCGTCGCTCGGCTGGAGCTGCACCCAGGTGCCGATGGCTGACGGGGGGGAGGGGATCCTCGACGTCCTGGGCGGGAGGGTCCGGCGGACGTCGGTGGAGGGTCCGCTGGGTGCCCCGGTGACGGCCGAGTGGCGGCTCGACGACAAGACGGCCGTGGTCGAGATGGCCCGCGCCTCGGGACTGGAGCTCGTGGGTGGGCCCCGCGGCAACGACCCGGTGGCCGCGTCCACCACCGGGACCGGTCAGCTGATCGCCGCCGCCGTGGCGGCCGGCGCCCGCCGGGTGATCGTCGGGGTGGGGGGCTCGGCGACGACCGACGGCGGCCTCGGCGCCATACGGGCCTTGGACCCGCACGCTCGCCTGACCAAGGTCGAGCTCGTGGTGGCGTGCGACGTGACGACGACGTTCGTCGATGCCGCCGAGGACTTCGCCCCTCAGAAGGGGGCCAGCCCGGCCCAGGTGGCATTGCTTCGGCGGCGGCTCGAGCGCCTGGCCCAGCTGTACGACAACGAGTACGGGGTCGACGTCCGGCAGTTGCCCGGCAGCGGAGCCGCCGGCGGGCTCGCCGGGGGCCTGGCTGCTCTCGGCGCCACCCTCGTTCCGGGGTTCGACCTCGTGGCCGAGGCGGTGGGTCTGGCCGACGAGATCGACCGGGCCGAGCTCGTTGTCACGGGTGAGGGGTTCCTCGACGAGCAGTCGTTCCGGGGAAAGGTGGTCGGCGAGGTCGCCGAGCTGGCGGCCCGGGCGAACGTTCCCGTCCTCGCCGTGGTGGGCGAGGTGGTCGACGCCAACCTGAAAGAGCTCGGCGGGGAGAGTCACCACGACGTGTCGGTCATCTCACTCGTCGAACGCTGCGGGCGGGAGCGGGCGATGGGCCGCACGCTCGAGTGCGTCGAGGAGGAAGTGGCTCGCTACCTTCAGGGGCTTCAGGCGCTTCAGGCGCTGCGGCGGGTGTAGGCGGGCACGTCGAGCAGGGGCGGGAGGTCCCCGCTGGCGACGGTGCGCGGGGCGGCGCCAGGAACGACCAGCGTCGCTGACGGCTGTTCCCGAGCCGGCACCCCGGCCCTGTCCAGGGCGACCTGGACGATGGCGACCGCCTGGGGTGCCAGCTCGGAAACCGGGCGGTTGCGATGGGCCCGGGTGCCCAGGTCGACCTCGGCGATCGAGCCCAGTCCGAAGCGGGAGGCGACGTCCGCCAGCAGCCCGAGCTCCACGCCGTAGCCCTGGGCGAACGGCAGGCGCTCGAGCACCTCCCGCGGCGCTGCGCACTCACCGGCAAGGGGCTGGACGATGCCGGACAGGTGCGGGAGCAGCACGGCGATCAGGGGCCTGGCGACGAGCTCCGTCACCCGCCCGCCGCCAGTCGCTTGCCCCTCGAACGGGCGGTCGTAGAACGCCTTGACGAGGGCCACATCGTCGTAGGTGAGGACGGGGCCCAGCAGCCCGGCGACGAACGAGGGCTGGAAGTTGGTCACGTCGGCGTCGAGAAAGGCGACGACGTCCCCCTCGCTGGCGAACACCGCGCTCCACAACGCCTGGCCCTTGCCCGGCTCCCCGCCGTGCTGGCCGAGCACGTCGGCGGCCCGCACCACTCGAGCCCCCGCCGACCGGGCGACCTCGGCGGTGCCGTCGGTCGAGCCGTCGTCGACGACAAGGACCTCGTCGACAAGACCGGACGCCGCCACCCGACCGCTCAGCAGCGCCCGCAGGATCGGGCCGATCGTCGCCGACTCGTCACGCGCCGGGAGGCAGACCGACACCCGCCGGCCCCCCTTGGCGGCGGCGAGGGACTCGAGGGGGAAGTCGCGGTGATGAAAGGCCCGTGACCGGCCGGGAACCATGGGGCCATCATCCACCACCGCGGGCACCTCCGCCCGACTGTCCCCCGAAACCGCTTTGACGGGCGGGCGCAGGTCGTTCACTATTGGAGAAGCCATCATCCAGAGCGGTCGAGGGACCGGGCCCAACGACGCCGCGACAACCAGCGCCAGACCCGCCGGGGAGCGGGGGGCGCCAGGTGCCAATGCCCGAGCGATGAGGAGGAGTTGTGTCGTTCATAGAAGGCCTCCGCTGCCGGGAATGCGCGCGCGTGTATCCGGCCGAGGCTCTGCACGTCTGTGACTACTGTTTCGGGCCCCTCGAGGTCACCTATGACTATGAGGCCATTGCCGACCACGTGAGTGCCGACAGCATCGCCGCCGGCCCCGACACCATCTGGCGCTACGCCGACCTGCTGCCGGTCGAGGCTGAGGCCCCGGTCGACCTCGGTGCCGGTTTCACGCCGCTCGTCCGAGCCGACCGCCTGGCGGCCGAGCTGGGGCTGGGGGAGGTGTGGATCAAGAACGACACGGTGAACCCGACCGGCTCGTTCAAGGACCGGGTCGTGTCGGTAGCGCTCACCAAAGCCCGGCAGCTGGGCTTCAAGGTGGCGGCCTGCGCCTCGACCGGCAACCTGGCGAACGCCGTGGCCGCCCACGCCGCCCGGGCGGGCATGGAGTCGGTCGTGTTCATCCCGCACGACCTCGAGCTGGCCAAGGTCGTGACCACCGCCGTCTACGGCGGCAGGCTCATCGCCGTCGAGGGCAACTACGACGACGTGAACCGGCTGTGCGCGGAGCTGACGGCCGAGCACCCCTCGTGGGCCTTCGTCAACGTCAACGTGCGCACCTACTACGCCGAGGGGTCGAAGACCCTCGCCTTCGAGGCGGCCGAGCAGCTGGGCTGGGAGGCCCCCGACCACGTGGTGGTGCCCGTCGGCTCGGGCAGCCAGCTGACCAAGATCCACAAGGGCTTTCAGGAGCTCGGGCAGGTGGGCCTGCTCCCCGAGGCTCCTGAGGTGCGCATCTCCGGAGCTCAGGCCACCGGGTGCGCTCCCGTGGCCACGGCCTTCGCCGAGGGGGTCGACCACATCCGTCCCGTCCGGCCCGCGACGATCGCCAAGTCCTTGGCCATCGGCAACCCCGCGGACGGTTGGTACGCCCTCGACACCGTACGCTCCACCGGCGGCGCCTTGGACGCCGTCACCGATGACGAGATCGTCGAGGGCATCTCCCTGCTGGCCCGCACCGAGGGCATCTTCGCCGAGACGGCGGGGGGTGTGACCGTGGCGACCCTGGCCAAGCTGGCGGCGGCGGGCGTGGTCCGCTCCGACGAGCGGGTGGTCGCCTACGTCACCGGGCACGGCTTGAAGACCGTCGACGCGGTGACGCCCCACGTGGGTCCCAGCGCCACCATCGCCCCGTCGATGGACGCCTTTGAAGAGGCGCTGGCCGCCCTCGAGCAGGTCGACCGGCCATGAGCGTGACCGTTCGTGTGCCGACCCAGCTGCGCACCCTCACCAACGGCGTCGGCGAGGTCGCGGTCGAGGGGTCGAGCGTGGGTGACATCCTCAAGGCGCTCGACGCCTCTTACCCAGGGTTCGCCGGGCGCCTCTTCGACGACACCGGGAAGCTGCGCCGCTTCGTCAACGTCTTCCTGGCCGACGAGGACGTCCGCTTCCTGCAGGGTCTGGACACCCCGGTGCCCGACGGGCAGACGCTGTCCATCATCCCCGCCGTCGCCGGAGGCTGACCGGACGAAGCGCCCGAGCTTGGGCGCATAGGCGGCCCGATCCGGCGCCACCCGCGCACCTCGGCACCTGCGGTGCCGAAAAAGCGGTCCCGGGCCCGCACGGGCCCGGTTGCGGAACGGGGCCGTGCGTGGTTTGCTGTTAGCAGTCACGGGATGAGAGTGCTAACGGTCCACCCATTGGAGGGAACCACGATATGCCCAAGTTGATCGCCTTCGACGAGCATGCCCGCAGGCAGCTCGAGAGCGGCATGAACCAGCTGGCCGATGCGGTCCGCGTCACCCTGGGCCCCAAGGGCCGCAACGTCGTGCTGGACAAGAAGTGGGGCGCGCCGACGATCACCAACGACGGCGTGTCCATCGCCAAAGAGATCGAGCTGGAGGACCCCTACGAGAAGATCGGGGCCGAGCTGGTCAAGGAGGTAGCCAAGAAGACCGACGACGTCGCCGGTGACGGGACCACCACGGCGACCGTCCTGGCCTGGTCCATGGTGCACGAGGGCCTTCGCAACGTCGCCGCCGGTGCCAACCCGATGTCGCTGAAGCGGGGGGTCGAAGCGGCGGTCGACACCGCCGTCTCCGCCCTCAAGGCCTCGGCCAACGAGATCGATTCCAAGGACCAGATCGCCCAGGTGGCAGCCATCTCGGCCGCCGACCCGGAGATCGGGGGAATGATCTCCGAGGCGATCGACAAGGTCGGCAAGGACGGCGTGATCACCGTCGAGGAGTCCCAGACCTTCGGCATGGAGATGGATCTCGTCGAGGGCATGCGCTTCGACAAGGGCTACATCTCTCCGTACTTCGTCACCGATCCGGAGCGCATGGAGGCGGCCCTGGAGGACGCCTACATCCTGCTCGTCGGCTCCAAGATCTCGGCCGTCCGGGACCTGCTCCCGGTGCTGGAGAAGGTCATGCAGTCGGGACGCCCGCTGGTCATCATCGCCGAGGACGTCGAGGGCGAGGCCCTCGCGACCCTGGTGGTCAACAAGATCCGGGGCACGTTCAAGAGCGTGGCCGTCAAGGCCCCCGGCTTCGGCGACCGCCGCAAGGCGATGCTCCAGGACATTGCCATCCTCACCGGTGGCCAGGTGATCACCGAGGAGGTCGGCCTCAAGCTCGAGAACGTCACCCTCGACCTGCTGGGCAAGGCCCGCAAGGTCGTGGTGACCAAGGACGAGACCACCATCGTCGAGGGCGGCGGCACCGAGTCCGACATCAAGGGCCGGATCGCCCAGATCAAGGCCGAGATCGAGAACACCGACTCCGACTACGACCGGGAGAAGCTCCAGGAGCGCCTGGCCAAGCTGTCGGGCGGCGTGGCCGTGATCAAGGTCGGCGCAGCGACCGAGGTGGAGCTCAAGGAGAAGAAGCACCGCATCGAGGACGCCGTGAGCACCACCAAGGCGGCCATCGAGGAGGGTGTCGTCGCCGGCGGGGGTGTGGCGCTCCTGCGGGCCCAGGCCTCCGTGCTCGACGCGGCGGAGAAGCTCGACCACGACGAGGCCACCGGCGCCCGCATCGTGGCCCGCGCCGTCGAGGAGCCCCTCAAGCAGATCGCCGTCAACGCCGGCCTCGAGGGCGGCGTGGTGGTCGAGCGGGTTCGCAACATGACCAAGCCGAACGAGGGCTTCAACGCCCTCACCGGCGAGTACGAGGACCTCGTCAAGGCCGGCGTCATCGACGCCGCCAAGGTCACCCGCTCGGCGCTGCAGAACGCAGCGTCGATCGCCGGTCTCTTCCTCACCACCGAGGCTGTCATCGTCGACAAGCCCGAGGACCAGGCCCCCGCCATGCCCGGCGGTGGGATGGAGGACTTCTAGGGTTCACCGGCACGAGCTGGTCAACCGGAGCGAGTGACACCAAGGGGCGCCGCAAGGCGCCCCTTGGCTGTCCCCGTAGACTGAGGCCGTGCCGGAGCCCCTCTCACCGTCGACCGGTTGGGGAGTCCTCCACCTCTTCGCCCGCTTGCGTGCGGACGTGAGTCGCGAGGCGGTGATCCACGCCGTCAAGGCGGCCCAGGCCGACGGCCAGCAGGTCGTCACCTTCGCCGTCCTCGGGCACAAGGCCGACCTCGGCTTCCTCGCCCTGGGGCCCGACCTCTGGCGGCTGCGGGCCTTGCAGACCGCGCTCCAGGCGGCCGGCATCGAGGTGACCGACTCCTACGTCTCACTGACCGAGGTCTCGGAGTACGCACAGGGCTTCCCCGACGAGATGAAGCGCCCCCGCCTCTACCCACAGCTGCCCCCCGAGGGAAAGCGGGCCATCTGCTTCTACCCGATGTCCAAGCGCCGCAACGAGGGGCAGAACTGGTACGCCCTCCCGTACCAGGAGCGAGAGTCGCTGATGCGCGGCCACGGCGCCACAGGCCGCACCTTCGCCGGCCGGGTCCTGCAGCTGATCACCGGTTCGACCGGCATCGACGACTACGAGTGGGGGGTCACGCTGTTCGCGGTCCGCCCAGACGACCTCAAGGACGTCGTCTACACGATGCGCTTCGACGAGGCGTCGGCCCAGTACGCCGAGTTCGGGCCCTTCTACACCGGGATGATCGGTGATACCGAAGAGGTGCTCGAGCAGATCGCCCGGCCCTGATGCGCGTCGTCCGGCCGGGCGCGACCGATCCCGACCTCGAACGTCTGCGTGACGGGCTTCGTCAACTCGGCCGCGTGGTGGTCGCCTTCAGCGGCGGCGCCGACTCCGCCTTCCTGGCCTGGACGGCCACCGACGCCCTGGGACCCGATCGAGTCCTCTGCGCCACCGCCGTCTCGCCGTCGCTGGCGCCCGAAGAGCGCGCCGACTGCGAGGCGCTGGTCGCCGAGTGGGGTCTGCGCTGGATCTCCGTCGAGACCGACGAGCTGGCGAACCCCGGCTACTCGGCCAACGACGGCACCCGCTGCTACCACTGCAAGGCCGAGCTCATGGCGGTCGTGGGCCCGATCGCTGCCGCGGAGGGTGCCGTTATCGCCCTCGGCGTGAACCTCGACGACCTGGGCGACCATCGCCCCGGACAGCAGGCGGCGCAGGAGGGCGGGGCCGTGTTCCCCCTCGTCGAGGCCGGGTTCACCAAGGCGGACGTGCGCGCCGCGTCCAAGCTCCTCGGCCTGCGCACCTGGGACAAGCCGGCGGCGGCCTGCTTGGCGTCGAGGGTCCCGTACGGGACGCCCGTGACGCTCGGCGTCCTCGACTCGGTCGCTCGGGCCGAATCGGCCCTCCGGCTGCTCGGCTTCGGTCAGCTCCGGGTCCGCCACTACGGGGAGCTCGCCCGCATCGAGCTCGACGGCGACGAGCTGGCCCGGGCGGTCGAGTGCCGAGAGGCGATCGTGGCCGCCGTTCGCGAGGCCGGGTACGCCTACGTGACCCTCGATCTCGAGGGCTTCCGGACCGGCAACCTCAACCGTTCGCTCGCCGCGGCCTCCGGGGCCAACGGTGCCCTCGAGCGGGAGCACCGGTGATCGGCGCCAAGATCAAGCTCACCTTTCCCGAGCACCTCATCACCCAGCCGATCGTCGCTCGGCTGGCACGCGAGCGCGACGTGGTCCCCAACATCCGCCGGGCCAGCGTCGAGGGCAACGTCGGCTGGATCGTCTGCGAGCTGGCCGGCGAGCCCGCGGCGATCGATCGCGCCATCGCCTGGTTGCGCGACGAGGGCGTGCAGGTCGATCTGCTGGGCGACGTGGTCGAGAGCTGACTCTCTGCCTCAGTCCTCGCAAACCGTCCAGGTCGGGAAGGCAAGGTGGGTCACGCCGAGGTGCTCGACCAGGCGACCTTGGTCGCGGAGGCGCGGGGCGCAGCGACGGGCCGTGTCGGCGCCGACCATTCGGACGTACTCGGCCAAGGTGACAAGGAGCGGGCCGACGTCGAGATCGCCGGGACGGGTGACGGCGTCGACCTCGAGCGTGGGCCGGCACGGGTTCGAGAGCTCGACGGCGTGGCAGTGGTAGACGACGCCCTCGAAGACCGAGAGGGCTCTGATCCTCACCGGCCCAGCGATCCCGGGGTGACCGGCTTGGGCCGCACCCCGCCAGCATGCAACATGAGGCCATGGAGGAGCATGCCCAGGCCCTGTTCGACGGCATCGAGGCGGCCGTGCCGGCTTGGGTCGAGCGCTGCGTCGAGCGACGACTCCTCGAGTACAACGGCGCGGCGGGCGACGAGGTGATGACGGCGGCGGCAGATGCCGGCCGACGAGCGCAGACCGAGGTCGCCGCCGGCATCAGGGCACTCCTCGAGACCGACATCGACGCCCAGTCGACGACGCCCCTCAGCCTGCTCCGCCAGGCGGTGCGGTACCCCACCGAGGTGCTGCGCGCCGCCGGGATACCGCCCGTGCGGCGCGACGCGTTCGCCGAGTCCAGCTTTCCGGAGGACGACTACGACCTGGCGCCGGCGTCGCTGGGCGACGTCGACCCCGACCTCGTCGAGGTGGGGCTGGCCTGGGGGGCGGCCAAGGCCATGGCCCACCGGCGCCGCCACGGGAGCGGTTCGTGATCCGACCGGTACTAGGTTCGCGGAGGTGGCCGACCGGCTGTCATCCCGTGACCTGATCCGCTGGAGCGAGAGCCTCTCGGCCATCGCCCGGACGGGCCTCGGCTTCACCGAGAATCTCTACGAGCAGGAGCGCTTCGAGGAGGTGCTGAAGGTCGCGGCCGACATCCGCGTCGCCGCCAGCGCGGAAGCCGACGCCGCCACTGTGGTGGCGGAGTGGCTCGACGCGGTGGGCGAGGGCGTCGCCGGTTACGTCACGCCAAAGGTCGCCGTGGGCGCCGTGGTCGGCAACGAGCAGGGTGAGCTGCTCCTGGTGAAGCGGGCCGACTCGGGCGTGTGGCTCTATCCGACCGGCTGGGCGGACGTCGGGTACTCGGCGTCGGAGGTGGTGGTCAAGGAGGTGCTCGAGGAGACGGGAATGGAGGTCGAGCCCTTGCGCCTCATCGCGGTGCTCGACGGTCTGCGGCAGGGCTTCACCCGCGTGCCGCTCTACTCGCTGATCTTCCACTGCCGGGTCCTCGGAGGCGAGCTGCGCCCCCACCCCCTCGAGTGCGCCGACGTTGGGTGGTTCTCCGAGGAGCGCCTGCCCCAGCCCCTCGCTGGAGCCGAGAACTGGTCCAAGCACGTGTTCGCGGCCATACGGGGCGAGCCCGTCGAGGTGCTGTTCGACCAGCCCCGCCAGCCCACTTGGCGCGGCGCCGAGTAGCACGACCTATCTGGTCTCCAGCTGCTCGAGCAGCAGGGTCACGACCGACAGCTGACCCCGGCTCCGCTCCCACGCGTCGCCGATGGCGCCGTGGTCGACGAGGCCGACCGCGCGGGGCGTGATCCCGATGGATTCGGCGCCTGCGCGGCCGAGCGGCGCGGGCTCCAGCTCGTCGCCGTAGGCGGCGAACGCCTCCAGCCCGTCCCACAGCGACTCGGGCAGAGCCGGTGGCTGCGCGCCCGTAGCCACCGCCAGGGCCACGGTCGGGAAGACCGAGTAGGTGTCGACCCCCGGTGGGCGCTGGTACCCGGCGACGGGGTGAAGACGCCACTCCAGGGTCACCCCACGGGGACCGTCGTCGCGCAACCAGACCTGGGACCCGTTCACGTAGGCGTCGGTCGACTCGCCGAAGCGGTCGTCGAGGGCGACCACCAGCTCCGGTGTGACGTCCCAGACACAGCTGGCCACCAGCGGCGCCATCCCGTCACCCTAGGGCCCCCTCCCGGGCCGGTCTCCGGGCCGGCCAGTAGCGTTGCCGCCATGGAGACCGTGGTGAACCTGGCCGACGCAGTGCGCAGGGGCGAGCGGACGGCCACCGAGGTCCTCGACCAGCACGCCGCCGCCATCGGCGCCGCTGACGACAAGCTCAACGCCTTCGTCCACCTCGACCTGGACCTGGCCCGCCAGGCCGCCGAGGAGGTCGACGCCCGCCGGGCGCGGGGCGAGGACCCCGGTCCCCTCGCCGGCGTGCCCTTTGGCGTGAAGGACCTCGAGAACTGCGCGGGCATGCCCACCTCGTACGGCTCGCTGCTCTTCAAGGGCAGGCCGCCGGTGACAGCGGACTCGGTCCACGTTCGCCGGCTGCGCGCCGCCGGCGCCGTGCCGGTGGGAAAGACGGCGACACCGGAGTTCGGCACCGTGTGCTTCACGAGCACCCGGGCCTGGGGGACGACGGCGAACCCGTGGGACCTCGAGCGGACGCCCGGCGGGTCGAGCGGCGGTTCGGCGGCTGCCGTCGCCGCCGGGCTGGTCCCCTTCTGCACCGCCAGCGACGGCGGCGGCTCGACGCGCATCCCCGCCGCCTTCAGCGGGCTGGTCGGGTTCAAGGCCAGCTACGGCCGCATCCCCCATCCCGACGCTGCCCCTTCCCAGACGACCTGTCCCGGCGCGCTCACGACGACCGTTGCCGACGCCGCCCGTCACCTTGACGTGGCCGCGGGGCCCGACGATCGCGACCGGGTCTCGTTGCCGCCCGCCGGCGTCGTCTTCGAGCGGGCCATCGAGGAGCTGGACGTTGTCGGCCTGCGGGCGGCGTGGTCACCCGACCTCGGCTTCGCCGTGGTCGAGCCGGAAGTCACCGAGCTCACCGAGTCCGCCGCCCTCGCCCTGGCGGAGGCAGCCGGGCTCGAGCTGGTGGACCGTCCAGTGACGCTGACCGATCCGGTGCGGACCTGGCTGACGTCCGGTGCCGGCGACCTGTGGATGGACCTCGAGGAGGGCATGTACCCCGAGCAGGTGGAGGACATGGACCCGCTCACCCGCCTGGCCCTCGACGCCACCGCCGACGTCGCCATGCCACGGTACGCGCGCATCCTGCGGCGGCGAGCCCAACTGGAGGAGGAGGTCGCCGCCATCTTCAGGGACGTCGACGTGCTGCTCACCCCGGCCACCGCGGTGCCCGCCTTCGCCGCCGCAGGACCGATGCCGACCGAGATCGCCGGCGAGAAGGTCCACCCCGCCATGGTGGTGCCCTTCACGATGGTGGGGAACCTGTGCTGGAACCCTGCCGTGTCGGTGCCGTCGGCGCCCACCGAGGCCGGGCTGCCCGTGGGCCTCCAGGTCATGGGCCGCCGCCACGCCGACGCCACCGTCCTGCGCCTGGCCCGCATCTACGAGCAGGTCCGGCCGTGGACCCGGGTGGCGCCCCGGCCCTTCGCCCGCTCGGCCTGAGCGCTGCTGCACGGCGGGGCGAAAGTGGGCACCGCGCCCAAGCGCCTCGCCCGCTTTCGACGAGACGAGGGAACGAGACGACTCCGGATCAGTCGCCGTGATCGCGCAAGTAGCGCTCCACCTCGGCCGCCAGGGCGTCGCCGGAGGGCATCTCGTCCTCCTCGTCGTCGGCCTGCTCCAGCTGGGCCACGTACGCGGCCGCCTCGTCGTCGGCCTCGACCAGCTCGGTGACCTGTCGCTCGTAGGCCGAGGAGGCGATCTGGAGATCGACCGGCTCGATGCCCGCGCCCAGCAGGGACGCGGTGCGCTCGACCAGGGCCAGCGTGGCCTTGGGCGACGGCGTCTGGCCCACGTAGTGGGGGACGGTCGCCCACAGCGACGCCGAGGGGACGCCGGCCTGGAAAAGGTTGTCGTGCAGGACCCCGACGATCCCCGTGGGGCCCTCGTAGCCCGAGCGGCGCAGCCCGAGACGGGCCACGAGCTGAGGATCCGCCGCGCTTCCCGTCACCCGAACGGGCCGGCTGTGGGCCACGTCGGCCAGCAGCGCCCCGAGGGTGACGACCAGCTCGACGCCGAGCTCCCTGGCCGTGTTGGCGAGCACCTCGCTGAACGTCCTCCACCGCAGCTGGGGCTCGGTGCCGTGGAGGAACACGACGTCGCGCGACCGGCCCGGCAGGGCAGCGGAGGCGAAGGTGTTCGCCGGCCACTCGATGTGCCTGACGGTCCCTTCGTCGAGGCGGACCTGCGGGCGGGTGGCGGTGAAGTCGAAGAACTCCTCAGGATCCAGGTCGGCGAACGGCCGCGCCGACCAGGACCGCGCCAGGTACCGGGCGGCCGTGGTGGCGGCGTCGGCGGCGTCGTTCCACCCCTCGAAGGCCGCCACCAGGACCGGGCGGCGGAGCTTTGGGCGGTCGCTCCAGCGCAGCGCGTCCATCCGTTCCACCGTAGCGCCCGCGCCCGCCGAGGCCCCGGTCGAGACGCACCTCGTAGACTCGCTGGAGAGGCATGCAGAGGAGGCTCATGACCGACGCCACCGGACCCCGTACTCGCACCGTCGCCGATGTCATGAGCAGCCCCGCCATCACGGCGTCGCCGCGCGAGAGCGTGGCCGAGGCGGCCGAGCGAATGTCCGAGCACCGGCTGGGATCGGTCGTCGTGGTCGAGGATCGACGCCCGGTCGGCATCCTGACCGAGCGCGACCTCGTCCGCTTCGCCGGCTCGGGCGCCGACGCGTCCGTGACCAAGGTGTCCGAGTGGATGACCGAGCGGCCCGACACCGTCGCCCCCCACGTCGAGGTCACCGAGGCCTGGCGCAATCTGGCCGAGCACGGGTACCGGCACATCCCTGTCGTCGAGGACGCCGAGCTCGTCGGTGTGCTCTCGATGCGCGACCTCATGCGCATCGCCCAGATCCGGCCCGTCGAGCAGGCCGTGACCGATGTCCCCAGGGGTCTCGAGGGTGTCGTCGTCGCCGAGACCGATATCGGTGACGTCCGCGGCCTCGAGGGCTTCTATCACTACCGCCAGTACTCGGCCGTCGAGCTGGCCGAGAAGCGTTCGCTCGAGGACGTCTGGCACCTCGTGTTCTTCGGCGAGCTGCCCTCCGCCAGCCAGCGCGAGGAGCTCCGCCGGCGCGTGCGGGCCAGCCGCACGATCCCCGACTCGGTGCGTCCGCTGCTGCCCGCCATCGCCGCCGCCGGCGACCGGTTCGTGGCGCTCGACGCGCTGCGATCGGCGGTGTCGTTGTCCGCCAGCTCGCTCGGCTTTCGGGCCAGCTTGGATCTCGGCGCCTCCGAGCTGGAGGACGAGGCCATGCGGCTGTGCGCGTTGGTCCCGACGCTCGTGATGGCGCTCTACCGGCTCAGCGAGGGCCAGCAGCCTATCGAGCCGCATCCTGAGCTCGACTACGCGGCCAACTATCTCTACATGCTCACGGGAGAGGTGCCCGATCCGGCCAAGGCCCGGGCCCTCGAGAAGTACCTCATCTCCACCATCGACCACGGGTTCAACTCGTCGACCTTCACCGCTCGCGTCATCACCTCGACCGGCGCCGACCTGGGCGCCGCTGTGGTCGGTGCCATCGGCGCCCTCTCCGGGCCGCTCCACGGCGGCGCCCCCAGTCGGGCCCTGGACATGCTCGACGCCATCGGCCGGCCCGAGAACGCCGACGCCTACATCCGTGACGTGGTGCAGCGGGGCGGCCGGATCATGGGCTTCGGCCATCGCGTCTACAAGACCGACGACCCCCGTTCGCTCATGCTGCGGCGGGTGGCACTCGACCTCGGCGGGCCGCTGGCGGCGTTCGCCCGACAGGTCGAGCAGACGGTGGTCGACGTCCTCGCCGAGCTCAAGCCGGGCCGGTCGCTCTATACCAACGTCGAGTTCTACGCCGGCGTGGTGATGAGCGAGTGTGGGCTGCCAAGATCGCTGTTCACCCCGACCTTCGCCAGCAGCCGCACGATCGGCTGGTGCGCCCACATCCTCGAGCAGGCCGCCGACAACCGTCTCATTCGACCGAGCGCGCACTACACGGGACCGCCGCCTCCGCAGCCCGTACCGGACGCCGAGTAGGTGGAGGTGCGGGTCGAGGCGGCGACCGAGGTCACCGCCGAGCTGGTCGAAGCCTTCGCCGGGCTGGTGCCCCAGCTGTCGTCGTCCTCGCCGCCTCCGGGCCCGGCCGAGCTGGCCGAGATCGTGGAGTCTCCGGCGACCACCTTGCTCGTCGCCCGGCTCCCGGCGGGTGAGATCGTGGGAACGCTCACCCTGGTGGTCTTCCGCATCCCGACAGGGGTGCGGGCGTGGATCGAGGACGTGGTGGTCGACGACGGCGCCCGAGGGCGGGGCGTCGGCGAGGCGCTCAACGAGGAGGCCATCCGGCGGGCGGCCGCAGCCGGCGCCAGGAGCGTCGATCTCACGTCCCGGCCCTCCCGGGAGGCGGCCAACCGCCTCTACCGCCGCCTGGGGTTCGAGCCCCGGGACACCAACGTCTACCGGCACCGATCCTGATTCAGGAGGCCTCGGGCCCGCCGTACTATGGACGGAGGGGTGGCGAGAGGAAGAGGGACCGACTCGTGCCAGAGAGCGTCACCATCACCGACAACCGCAACGGCCAGTCGGTCGAGATCCCCATCGAGAACGGCGGGATCTCGGCGGCGGCGTGGTCGAAGCTCCTGCCCGGCATCTGGTTCTACGATCCTGGGTTCACGTCCACGGCGGCCTGCCAGAGCGCCATCACGTTCCTCGACGGCGAGGCCGGCATCCTCAGGTACCGCGGCTACCCCATCGACGAGCTGGCCGAGCGTTCCTCGTACCTGGAGGTCGCCTACCTCCTCCTGAAGGGCGAGCTGCCCACGCCGGCGGAGTTCGACGTCTGGCGGCGCGAGGTCACCCACCACACGTTCATCCACGAGAACGTGCGCAAGCGCTTTCTCGAGGGCTTTCACTACGACGCCCATCCCATGGGCATGCTGGTCTCGGCGGTCGCCGCCCTTTCGACCTTCTACCTCGACGCCAAGGACATCTTCGACCCCGAGTCCCGCGACAAGCAGATCATCCGCCTCATCGCCAAGATGCCCACCCTGGCCGCGGCCGCCCACCGGTTCAGCGTCGGCATGCCCTTCGTCTACCCCGACAACTCGCTGGGCTTCGCCGCCAACTTTTTGTCCATGATGTGGAAGATCGCCGAGCCCCGGTTCGACGCCAACCCGGCCCTCGCCCACGCCCTCGACGTGTTGTTCATCCTCCACGCCGACCACGAGCAGAACTGCTCGACGACGGCGATGCGCGTCGTCGGCTCGTCCCACGCCGATCCCTACTCGGCCTGCGCCGCCGCCTGCGCCGCGCTCTACGGCCCCCGCCACGGTGGAGCCAACGAGGCCGTGATCCGCATGCTCACCGAGATCGGCTCGATCGACCACGTCGACGACTTCGTCGCCGCCGTCAAGCGCGGCGAGGGCCGCCTGCAGGGCTTCGGCCACCGCGTGTACAAGAACTACGACCCCCGGGCTCGCATCATCAAGCGCACGGCGGACGAGGTCTTCGACGTCACGGGCAAGAACCCGCTGCTCGACATCGCCCTCAAGCTCGAGGAGCGGGCCCTGTCCGACGAGTACTTCACGTCTCGTCGCCTCTATCCCAACGTCGACTTCTACTCGGGGCTGATCTACCAGGCCATGGGCTTTCCGATCGACATGTTCCCGGTGCTGTTCGCCATCCCGCGGACCTCGGGATGGCTGTCCCACTGGACGGAGCTCCTGGACCAGGACTCCAAGATCGCCCGTCCCCGTCAGCTCTACGCGGGCGAGGACGAGCGCCACTACGTGCCGCTCGAGGAGCGCCGCTGACCCTGGAGCCAGCTCAGCGGAAGCGGACCAGCCCCTCCTGGACCACGGACACGGCGAGGCGGCCGTCCCTGGTGAAGATGGTCCCTCTGGCCAGGCCCCGTGCCCCATAGGCCGAGGGGCTCTCCTGGTCGTAGAGCATCCACTCATCGGCCCGGAAGGGTCGGTGGAACCACATGGCGTGGTCCAGGCTGGCCCCCATCAAGCGGGGATCGTCCCAGCTGACCCGGTGGGGCAGCATCACGGAGTCGAGCAGGGACATGTCGGAGGCGTACGCGACCACACAGGCGTGGAGCAGGGGGTCGTCGGGCAGACGGCCGTCGGCCCTGATCCACACCTTCTGCTGGGGTGGGCCGACGCCGGCCCGGAAGAGCCCTCCGCCGTTGCCGACATAGCGCTGGTCGATCGGCTGCGGACGGGTCAGCCAGTCGCCGAGCTGCTCGGCATACGGCGCCAGCCGCTCCTGGAAGGTCGGCAGTGACTCGGGGTCGGGCGCGTCGGGCATGGGCAGTTGGTGGTCCACGCCCTCTTCGTCGACGTGGAACGACGCCGACAGGTTGAAGATGGCCCTGCCGTGCTGGATGGCCACGACGCGCCGGGTGGTGAACGATCGGCCGTCGCGGATCCGGTCGACCTCGTAGAGGATGGGGACGCTGGTGTCGCCGGGACGGAGGAAGTAGGCGTGCAGCGAATGCACGTTGCCCCGCTCGACGGTCCGGCCCGCGGCCACCAGGGCCTGACCGGCGACCTGGCCACCGAAGACGCGTTGTCGCTTCTCCTCGGGGCTGATGCCGCGGAAGATGTTCACCTCGATGGCCTCGAGATCGAGGAGGGCGACCAGGGCGTCGAGCGCATCTGTCATCCGGTCATATTGTCATTCCCTTGTGCACAGTCCGTCCGACTGGCGCCGTCCCCCTTCCGCTACTGTCTGCCAGATGGCGGCGCGTTTCCCCGACGGCTTCCTGTGGGGTACAGCCACCGCCGCCCACCAGGTCGAGGGCGGGAACTGGAACAACGACTGGTGGGCCTGGGAGCATCAGCCGGGCTCGGGCTGCGTCGAGCCGAGCGGCGACGCCTGCGACCAGTTCCACCGCTATCCCGACGACATCGCCCTGCTGGCCCGCCTCGGCTTCGACACCTACCGCTTCTCGTTGGAGTGGAGCCGAATCGAGCCCGAGCGGGGGGAGTGGTCGCTCGCCGCGCTCGACCACTACCGGCGCGTCTGTGCCTGCTGCCACGAGCACGGCCTCGTACCGGTGGTCACCTTCCACCACTTCACCACCCCGAGGTGGATGGCGGAGGCCGGCGGTTGGGCCGACCATGGCGCTGCGGACCTCTTCGCCCGGTACTGCGAGCACGCCGCCGCCCACCTGGGTGACCTCATCGGGTGGGCGTGCACGATCAACGAGCCCAACATCGTGGCCCTCATGGGGTTCATGGCGGGGGTCTTCCCCCCCGGGAGCCGCGATCCTGCACTGCGCCGGATCGTGAACGAGGTGCTGATCGACGCCCACGGCAAGGCGACCGCGGCGATCCGCTCGGGACCGGGGACGGCGCCGATCGGCCTCACCCTGGCGATGTCCGACTACCAGGCCGTCGACGGCGGCCAGCCGACGGTCGAACGCATCCGCCGTTCCATGGAGGACGTCTTTCTCCAGGCGGCGCGGGGCGATGACTTCCTCGGTGTGCAGTGCTACTCGCGCACGCGGGTTGGCCCCGCTGGGGCGCTCGGGCCGGAGCCGGGCGTGGAGACGACCCAGATGGGCTATGAGTTCTGGCCCGAGGTGCTGGAGGCGGCCCTCCGCCGGGCTTGGGACGTGACCGAAGGCGTACCGCTGCTGGTCACCGAGAGCGGCATCGCCACCGAGGACGACGATCGCCGGATCGCCTACGTCCGCCGCGCCCTGGCCGGGGTCCACCACTGCCTCGACGATGGCATCGACGTGCGCGGGTACACCTACTGGAGCGCGCTCGACAACTTCGAGTGGGCCCTCGGCTACCGCCCGACATTTGGGCTGGTAGCGGTTGACCGCAAGACCTTCGAGCGCCAGCCCAAACCCAGCGCCGCGTGGCTCGGCTCCGTGGCCAGGGCGAACGCTCTCGGTCCGCCGTGAGGCGGATGACCGTCGGGGCGTCGTCGAGGGCGACGCGGGGTTGAGGGGATTGTGACGATATGATGAAGGGGGTGAGCCTCGCTCCCGGCGACGTGAAGGCGTGGGCGTCGACGCCGAACGGCAAGAAGGCCGTCCGCTACACCTTGGTGTCGGTGATCTCGGTGGCGGTCAGCCAGGCCGTGCTCTTCCTGACCTTCGGCGTGATGCAGGTTGGCTCCGCTGTCACCTGCAACATCATCGCCACGGCCGTTGCCACCGTGCCTTCCTACTACCTCAACCGGCGGTGGGCGTGGGGCAAGAGAGGTCCGTCGCACCTGTGGAAGGAGATCGTGCCCTTCTGGGCCCTGGCCTTCGCCGGGTTGGCCTTGTCGATCCTCGCCGTGGACATCGCCGAGAGCAAGGCGCACCTCGTCACCTCCTCCCACCTGGGCACGGCTGTGATCGTCAACGCCTCGGCCCTGGCGGCGTGGGGCGTGATCTGGGTCGGCAAGTTCGCGATCTTCAACCGCCTGCTGTTCATCGACCACGGTCACCAGCGCCCGGCGCGCCTCGAGGCGGTCATCCTCGACCGTCCCGGCACGCCTGACGACTGAGCGAGCCCCAGGTGCTCGACTTCGCGGACGCCCGGGCCCGCCTGGGTCGCCCCGACCAGGCGGCGGCGCGCTCGACCGCCGCCCATCTCGACCGGCTCACCAAGCCGCGAGGATCCCTCGGCCGCCTCGAAGCCCTCGCCGTCCAGCTCGCCGGCATCGCCGCGGAGTCCCCTCCACCGGTCCCCGAGCCTGGTGTGGTCGCCGTCTTCGCTGGTGACCACGGTGTGTTGGCCGAGGGCGTGTCGCCGTGGCCGGCCGAGGTCACCGCCCAGATGATCGCCAACTTCTGCGCCGGCGGCGCAGCCATCAACGTCCTCGCCCGTCACGCTGGGGCGGGCGTGGTGGTGATCGACGTCGGGGTCGCCGCCGATCTGGCCCCCGCCGACGGGCTGGTGTCGGCGAAGGTGCGGCCCGGGACGGCGAACCTGGCCGAAGAGCCGGCCATGACGGCGGAGGAGACGACCGCCGCCCTCGACGTGGGGGCGGCCGTGGCCGACGACCTGGTGACGAAGGGGGCCCGATGCCTGGTCACCGGTGACATGGGCATCGGCAACACGACCCCGTCGGCCGCCTTGATCGCCGCCTTCACGGGTCGGCCGGCGGCGGAGGTGACTGGCAGGGGCACCGGCATCGGCGACGACGAGTGGGACCGCAAGGTCCACGTCGTCGAGCGGGGCCTGGCCCGGACCGCGGCGGAGGCGAACATCGAGCCCCAGGCCGTGCTGGCGTCACTGGGCGGCCTGGAGATCGCCGCCCTCGCCGGGTTCATCGTGGCCGGTTCGGCCGCTCGGGTTCCGGTCCTCGTCGATGGTGTGATCGCCGTGGCTGCGGGCGTCGTCGCCGAGGCGCTGGCGCCGGGGTGCGCCGCCTTCTGTGTCGCCGGGCACCGCTCCAGCGAGCCCGGAGCGTCGGTCGGCCTCGAGCACCTCGGCCTGTCGCCTCTGCTCGACCTGGACCTGCGCCTGGGAGAGGGGACCGGCGCCTGTGTGGCGCTTCCGGTGCTCCAGGGAGCGGCTCGGATCGTGCGGGAGATGGCCACCTTCGACTCCGCCGGGGTCAGCGAGAAGCAGTAGTGAGCTGCGGGTCCCGCGGATCCGCCCTCCGACGACGGCGGCCCAGGACCTCGAGGACCCACGCTGCCAGCACCGCCAGTCCGCTGGCTGCGAGGACCGGCACGTCCCCCACCCGGGCGTAGGGCGTGAGCCCGGTGCGCATCGCCGGCGTGCCCTCGACGACCTGCTGGGATCCGAGATTCGACCGGGCCAGCACGCGGCCCCGGTGGTCGATGATGGTGGAGAAGCCGGTGGGGGAGGTCAGGATGAGATCGCGTCCCTCCTGGATGGCCTGGAGCCTGGCTGTGGTCAGCTCCTGGGTCGGCACCTGGCTGGTGGTGTAGGAGGCGGTGTTGGTGGGCACGGTGAGGAGCCGGGCGCCCGACCGGACCGCCGCCCGGCCGGCGTCCTCGTAGAAGACCTCGTAGGAGATCATCACGCCGAGGGACCCGACCGGGGTGTGGAGGATCCCCGGACCGTGGCCGGGGATGGCGTCGCGGGGAACGGCGGACAGGTCGGCGAGCAGGCCGAAGAAGGGCCGCCACGGGATCCACTCGCCGAACGGGACCCGATGGACCTTGTCGTAGGTGGCGACGATGGCCCCCGACGGCGCCCACGCCACCGCGATGTTGCGGAACTGGCTCGTCCCGACCGGCTCGGTCACCCCGGCGACCACGGTGGCCCTCTTGGCCCGAGCCAGCTGGCTCACCTCCTGGGCCTCGGCGGAGCCCTGGAGGGACTGGTTCAGGTCCAGCACGTTCTCGGGCCACAGAATGAGCCCAAGTGGGGGCCGAAGGGCCAGGCTCGGTGTGAGCTGGGCGTCGAACACCGTGGCGGGGTCGACCTGGGAGGCCCGGAAGCCCCGCCGCCCCCCGCCCTGCACCAGTGCGACCCGGTCGCTCCCCACGGCCGCCCCGCCGTCGGGAGCCAGGTCGCCGGCCACGGCCAGGCCGACGATCGCCACGGCGGCCAGCCCCGCGGTGGCGAGCGCGTGGGCCCGTCGGCGCGGATCGATCGTCTGGCCCAGCGGGACGAGGCGGGCCGCCTCAGCCAGGACGACGCCGCCGAGCGCGGCCAGCGCCAGCAGCAGCATCGGGCCGCCCAGCCGGGCCGCGGGACCGATGGGACTGCTCACCTGGCCCAGTGGGATGCCACCCATCGGTAGGCCGCCGAAGGGCCACGAGCCCCGGACCACCTCGGCGAGGACGAGGACGGCCGGGAAGGCCAGGCTCCGTCCCCGCACCGGGGGCACCAGGGCGCAGGCGACGGCGACGAAGGCCGACTCGAGGAGAACCAGCACCACCCACCCGCCGGCGTTGAAGGCGGTGGTGAAGAACAGGCCGATGGCGAGCAGCCCGACGCCGAAGGTGAGCCCGGCCAACGCCCGGGACGGCGCCCCGCGGCCTTCCAGCAGCCGGTAGAGGACGGCCAGACCGACGGGGGCCAGGATCCAGAACCCCCACGGCGGCAAGGAGAAGGCCGTCGTCAGGCCGGCCGCCAGCCCGACGGCCGCGACCCTGATGGCGGACATTCTCCCCAGCGGCGCGCCGATCCTTAGGAAGTTGCGCGTCGCTTCTCCTGCCGCCCGGTGTCCTCGGTCTCGCCCTTGTCCTTGACGGCGGCCAGGCTGGCTTCGAGCGCCGACATGAGGTCGACCACCGGTGCGGCCTTCTCGGGCGGCGGCTCGGAGACCACCTCCTGTCCCTGGGCCTTGGCCTCGATGAGCGCGAGCACCGCCTCGCGGTACGTGTCGTGGTACTTGTCGGGCTCGAACTTGGCCGTCAGCGAGTCGATCAGCTGCTTGGCCACCTTCATCTCGCGGCTCGACGGCTCCGCCCCCGGTCCTGGGACCCCCTCCAGCTCACTGGCCGGGGAAACCTCGTCGGCGAAGTTCATCGTGGTGAGGACCAGCGCGTCGCCCAGGGGCCGCACCGCGCACAGGTACTGCTTGGTGCGCAGCACCACCCGACCGATGCCCACCCGCCCGCTGTCGTTCATGGCGTCGAGCAGCAGGCGGTAGGGCTTGACGCCGGGGGCGTCGGGCACCAGGTAGTAGGAGGAGTCGAAGTAGAGCGGATCGATGTCCTCGAGGGCCACGAAGTCCTCGATGTCGACGGTGTGGGTGGCTTCCGGGTCGAGCGCCTCGAGCTCCTCGTTGGTGACAACGACGTACTGCCCGGGCGCGATCTCGTAGCCCTTCACCAGGTCGTCCCAACCCACTTCCTCGCCGTCGGCGGGGCACACCCGCTTCTGCTGGATGCGCACGCCGTCCTTGGCGTGGAGCTGGTTGAAGCGCACGTCCTTCTTGCGCACGCTGGTGAACAGCTTCACGGGCACGTTGACCAGCCCGAAGCTGATCGATCCGCTCCAGATAGCTCTGGCCACCTCATCACCTCGCTCTCCTGCCCAGCCCTTCCGATTCTCCCAAATTCGCCACGCGTACCCCACACCAGCGGCGGGATGGATCCCCGCCGCTGGCCGCGGGCTCATCGCCGGGCGCCCGCCGTCAGCTGGTCGAGCACGGCCCGGGCCGCCCGGCGCCCCTGGCCGATGCATGCGGGGATGCCCACCCCTCCGTACGAGGCCCCGGCGGCGACCAGGCCCGGCTGGCGGGCCAGCGCGGCCTCGATCCGGGCCACACGCTCCATGTGCCCGACCTGGTACTGCGGGAAGGCGCGAGGCCAGCGAGCGATGGCGACAGCGTCGGGAGGTGCGCTGATCCCCATGGCCTCCTGCAGCTCCGCCCGCAGTAGGCCTACAAGCTCCTCGTCGGCCATGTCCAAGGCGCGTTCGTCTCCCCAGCGGCCGGCTGACGCCCGCAGCAAGGTCGTGCCGGGGCGCGCCAGGTGCGGCCACTTGGCCGACAGCCAGGTGCACGCGGTCATGAGGCGCCCGTCGACCCGGGGAACGAGAAACCCACTGACTTCCGGCGTCATCGAGACGGCGTGGGACGGATAGGCCAGGGTGACGAGGACCACCGACGCGTGCTCGACGGCATCGAGCTCGCACGCCGCCTCCGGTAGTTGGGACGCCACCAGGTCCGAGGCCACGAAGGACGGCACGGTCAGGACGACCGCGTCCGCCACGACGGGCCCATGAGGCGTGCCCACCTCCCACCGTCCCTCCGCTCGCTCGAGCTTCTCGACCGCGACCGCGGTGCGCAGCTCTACGCCACGCTCGGCCAGCTGGCGCGCCAGTGCCTGGACGAGCTGGCCGAGCCCGCGGCGCGGGGCGAGGAAGACGGGGTTGGGCGCGGCGCCGGGATCGCGTGGCGGCGGACGCAGGCCGCGCAGCAGGCTTCGGTGCTCGCGTCTTGCCGCGTCGAGCTGGGGGGCGGTGGCAGCCAGGCTCAGGTGCTCGGTCGACCCGGCGTGGATGCCACCCAGGAGCGGGTCGACCAGGCGCTCGCGCACCTCGCGACCGAACCGGGCGTCGACGAGGGCGGCGACGGAGCGGTCGTCGGCGGAGGCGTCAGCGGGAAGGATCAGGTCGAGGCCGGCGCGGGCCAGCCCGGCCGGCGAGACGATCTTCGAGGCCCCGAGCGTCCGAAGCCGCGTGGGGACCCCCAGCACGGTGTCGTCGGGCAGGCGCCGCAGATGGCCCCGCGTCCAGATGAGTGCCGTGTTGGTGGCGGGAGCGACCAGCTCCTCGCCCAGCCCGAGCTCCTGGCACAGGGCCACGGCATCAGGCACCCGGGCGAGGAAGGCGTCGGGCCCGGCGTCGACCGGCTCGCCGGCCAGGTCCTGGCGGTCGATCTTGCCGCCGAGGCGCGTCGCCGCCTCGAGCACCGTCACCCGGGCGGGACTGCCGCCGCCCGCCGGTTGCGAGAGCTCCCACGCCGCCGCCAGGCCGGTGATGCCGCCGCCGACCACCACCACCTCGTCGCTCGGCGTCATCCGATCCGACCCTCCTCATGGACCAGGTCGACGATCCGGTGCAGCACATCAGGGTCGGTCTCGGGCAGCACCCCGTGGCCCAGGTTGAACACGTGGCCCGGCCGGCCGCCGCCCGCGGCCAGGACCTTGCGAGCCTCGGGCGCCACGACTTCCCAGGGCGCCAGGCAGATCGCCGGGTCGAGGTTGCCCTGGACCGCCCGCCGTGGTCCAACGCGCTGTCGGGCGGCGTCCAGGGGTACCCGCCAGTCGACACCGACGACGTCGGCGCCGGCGGTCGCCATGAGCGCCAGCAGCTCCCCGGTGCCGACCCCGAAGTGGATGCGGGGCACGCCCAGGTCGGCCAGCCCGGTGAAGATCCGCGTGGTGGCCGGCAGGACCAGGTCCCGATAGTCGTCCGGCGACAGGACACCGACCCAGCTGTCGAAGAGCTGGATGGCGGTGGCGCCGGCCAGCACCTGAGCTCGCAGCGACGCAAGGGCCTGGTCGGCGAGCAGCTCCACCAGCTGTGCCCAGGTCGTCGGGTCGGTCCGCATCAGGGTCTTGGTGCGGGTGTAGGTGCGCGGCGGCCCTCCTTCGATGAGGTAGCTGGCCACGGTGAACGGCCCTCCGGCGAAGCCGATGAGGGGCACGTTGAGCTCCTGCACCACGAGCCGCACCGCGTCGAGGACGTAGGGGATGTCCTCCTCCGCCTCGAGGGGCCTGATGCGGGCCAGGTCGGCCGGACCCGAGAAGGGGCTGTCCACGACCGGACCCACCCCCGGCACCACGTCGACGCCGAATCCGATGGCGGCCACCGGGACGACGATGTCCGAGAACAGGATGGCGGCGTCGACGCCGTAGCGCCTGACCGGCTGGAGGGTCAGCTCGGCGGCCAGCTCGGGTTGGACGATGGCCTCGAGGACGCTTCCGTCACCGCGCAGCGCCCGGTACTCGGGAAGCGACCGACCAGCCTGGCGCATGAACCAGACCGGCACTCGATCGACGGGCCGGCACCGGCAGGCCCGCAGGAACGGGGAGTCCTCGAGCGGCACGCGGCGACGTTACCTGCGCGGACTGCGGAGTCGCCCCCGGCATTCGGCTTCGACGCTGAACGGTATTAGGGTTGACGGTCCCGCCCACGGTGGACCGACCCGGGACCTGCCGGTGCCCCATCCCGACCTCCAGAGCGAGCAGGCCTATATCGACCACGCCTACGAGCGGCTGGCGGCTATGCGCGATGCCGCCCGCCGGCGGTTGGAGGCGGTTCTCGACCAGGGCAAGGGCGGCACCCACCAGGCCAGGCAGGAGCGGGACGTGATCGTCCGCTCCAGCCTCCAGCGGCTCGACCAGCTGGAGATCGGTCGCCACGCCCTGTGCTTCGGCCGGATCGACCGGGCCGGCCCTGACGGGGCGGCCGCCGGCCCGGGAGGCCGGCCCGCGGGCACCGCCGGCCCGGGAGCCCGGCCCGAAGACACCGACGGCGCCGGTGAGACGTTCTACATCGGCCGGCTGGCCGTCTCCGGGGCCGACCACGAGCCGCTGGTGGTGGACTGGCGGGCGCCGATCGCCGAGCCCTTCTATCGGGCGACGGCCCGCCACCCCATGGGTCTCGTCCGCCGGCGGCACTTCTCGACCGACGGCCGGCGGCTGCTGGGCATCGAGGACGAGCTCCTCACGCTCCCCTCGGGGGAGCCGGGCGGCCAAGACGGGCTGGCCGATGGTGACACCGAGGGTCGCGTCGGCTCCGGAGCGCTGCTGGCGGCTCTCGAGCGGACTCGTTCCGGCCACATGCGTGACATCGTGGCGACGGTCCAGCGGGAGCAGGACGAGATCATCCGAGCCCCGCTGCCCGGTGTGGTCGTCGTCCAGGGTGGTCCGGGCACAGGCAAGACCGCGGTCGCCCTTCATCGCGCCGCCTACCTGCTGTACACGCACCGGTTCCCTCTGGAGCGCCAGGGCCTGCTCGTCGTGGGGCCCAACCGGGTCTTCCTCCGCTACATCGAGCAGGTCCTGCCGTCCCTCGGTGAGAACGGCGTCGTGCTCGGCACGGCCGAGAGCCTGGTACCCGGCGTCGACGCCCGGGGATCGGACGACCCGGGCACCGCCGCCCTGAAGGGCGAGATCCGGATGGCCACGCTGATCGCCCGGGCGGTGCGGGACCGGCAACGAGCGCTGACCCGCGATGTCGAGGTGCCGTTCGGGTCTGCGGTGCTCCGCTTCACGGCCCAGGTCTCGGCCGAGGTGGTGACCGCGGTCCGCCGGCGTCCGGGCACCCACAACTCCCGGCGGCGGCAGCTGGAGACCCTCGTGGGGCGCCGCCTGCTGGCCCAGTACCGGGAGTCGTTGGCGCGCGCTGGCGCCGCCGACCGCGTCGCGGGCTTCGAGCTGGAGGACGACGAGTTCATCAGCGAGGTCCGCCGGGTGCCGGCCCTGGCCGAGGCGCTCGACCGCATGTGGCCCCGCCTGCGGCCCGAGGAGCTGCTGCACGACCTCTACGGGGCGCCCGCCCTCTTGCGCCTCGCCGGCCGCAGAGCCGGGCTGGCCGATCCCGAGGTGGGCGCCCTGCATCGCCCCAGGAGCAGCTCGCTGGACGAGATCCCCTGGTCGGTCGCCGACATCCCCCTCATCGACGAGGCCCGCGTGCTGCTCGGGCCGGTGTCGTCCGGTGGCGAGGACGACCTTCGCTCGTACGGCCACATCGTGGTGGACGAGGCCCAGGACCTGTCGCCCATGCAGCTGCGCATGGTGTCGCGCCGCTCGCTGTCGGGCTCGATGACCGTCGTCGGCGACCTGGCCCAGGCGACCGGTCCGGTTGCGCCCAAGGCCTGGACGGACGTCCTGGCCCACCTGGCACCCGGACGAGCGGCGCGGACAGTGGAACTGAGCGTCAACTACCGCACGCCCGACGAGGTCATGAGGGTGTCGAGCCACGTCCTCCGGGTGGCAGCACCGTGGGTCGATCCACCTCGCTCGGTGCGGGTGACAGGTGAGGCCCCGGCAGTGGTCGCCGCCGGTCCGGGCGGCCTCGTCGCCGAGGTCGTGGCGCGGTCGGCCAGGGAGGCGGCCCTGGTCCGGGGCGGCACCGTTGGAGTGGTCGCTCCCGGCTCGCTGGCGCCGGCGCTGGCCGAGGGGCTGAGCCGAGCCGGGCTCTCGTTCGGCGACGCCAGCCGGGACGGGCTCGACTTCGCCATCACCGTGGTCCCCGTCGAGGTGGTCAAGGGCCTCGAGTTCGACTCGGTGGTCGTGGTGGAGCCCGCCTCGATCGTCGACGAGGAGCCCCAGGGACTGCGGGCCCTCTACGTCGCCTTGACCCGCGCCACCCGGCGTTTGACTGTCGTGCACGAGCATCCCCTGCCGTCGGCCATGGCCCCCTCCACGGGCTCGCCGGAGCCGGTCGGCGCCGATGTGATCGGTAGCGGCCCCTTCGACTAAGAACTGGACCCGTGACTCAGGCCATCCCGGTCGAGGGGACCCCGGGCTTCGGACCGGCGCACGCCAAGCGCCCGTCCATGGTGGGCGTCGGGACCATCATCTGGCTGGCCTCCGAGCTCATGTTCTTCAGCGGGCTGTTCGCGTCCTACTTCACCATCCGCGCCCACGACGGGAACCCCTGGCCGCCCACGGCGACCCACGTCGATCCCATCCGGGCGGGCATCTTCACCTTCATCCTGGTCATGTCCAGCGTGACCATGCAGCACGCGGTGTGGCAGGAGGAGAAGTTCCTCCGGAGCTCGGCCCGCTTCTGGACGATCATGAGCTTCCTGCTGGGGGCGGCGTTCGTCGCCAACCAGCTGTACGAGTGGCTGACGGTCGACTTCACTCCCAAGACCAACGCCTACGGGTCGATGTTCTTCATGATGACGGGCCTGCACGCACTCCACGTCACCCTGGGCCTGCTGGCGATGGTCGCTCTCCTGGGGCGCATGATCGGCCCCCGCGGCGACCCGGGCGAGGTTCCCGCGTTCCAGGCCGTCGCCTACTACTGGCATTTCGTCGACATCGTCTGGGTAGCTCTCTACGCTTCGCTGTTCCTCCTCCACTAGACCGTGATGCGCAATCGACTCCTCCTCCCCGCTGCCCTGGTGGCCTTCGTGGTCGCCCTGGGCCTGCTGTCGTTCGGAGGCAGCCCGACGCCAGCGCGGGCGCAGCCGGCCACCGTTCCGACCACCACTCCAGGCGGGGCCTCATCGACGCCTACCTCTGTCGCCAACCCCGCGACCACCTCGTCGACGCTGCCGGTTCCGACCGCGCTGGCGGGGACGGGACAGCAGCTGTTCATCAACAACTGCTCCAGCTGCCACGGGCTGAGCGCCGAGGGGAGCGACCGGGGCCCCAACCTGGTCGGGGTGGGCGCGGCGACCGTCGACTTCTGGGTCTCGACGGGGCGGATGCCGCTGGCGTACCCGGGCGCCCAGGCGGTGCGCAAGCCCGTGCTGTTCAGCAGGACCCAACAGCTCGCCATCGTCTCCTTTGTCACGTCCTTCGGGGCGGGAGGGCCGGGCATCCCCGTCGTGAACACCGCGTCGGCCAGCCAGTCGAGCGGCAACGACCTGTTCGGGCTGAACTGCGCCGGCTGCCACGTGATCACCGGGGTCGGTGACGCCCTGGCCAACAGCGCCTTCGCCCCGTCCCTCTACCAGGCGACGCCGACGCAGATCGCCGAGGCCATGCGGACGGGGCCGGGGAACATGCCGCGGTTCGGGCCCGGCACCCTGAGCGACCAGAACGTCAACGACATCGTGCGCTACGTGACCTACCTGCAGCATCCTGCCAACCCGGGAGGCCTCGGGCTGGGTCACGTGGGGCCGGTGACGGAGGGCTTCATCGCCATCGTGGTGGGCCTCGGCGTGCTGATACTCGCGGCCTACTGGATCGGGATCAGAGCAGGACCGAACAGTTCAGACTCCACGAGCGGTGCCCCCGATGCCGACAGCCGGCCCCCTGCCTCTCCAACAGCGGACGCGGGTACGAGTGCCCCTGGTGCCCCGCGGACAGAGACCACCGAGAAGGTTGAAACGTGAGCCCTGGCGGCGAGGATGAGAGCAGGAGCGAGCAGGTGAGCTCAGGCGGCGCGGGTGGCGCTGGCCCGGGCAGCACGAGCTCCGGCGGTGGCACGGCCACGGCGGTCGAGGACCTCCGCCTCGAGATCCCGGTCCAGCGCCCGCGCCGGGTCGAGAACTTCGTCGCCCTGTGCTTCGCCGTCAGCGTGCTGGCCACCATCGGCCTGGCCATCATCTACTCGCTGGGCGGCCAGACCCAAGCTGAGGGGGCCCTGCTGGGGGTGGGCCTGGCCGGCATCGGCATTGGCGTCGCCGCCTGGGGCAAGTACCTCATGCCGCAAGGACCATTCCGCGAGGATCGCCACGAGCTGCCCACCACCGAGGAGGACAAGGAGGCCTTCGGCGCCGCCTTCTCGAGAGGCGCGGTGGCCGTCGAGCGACGAGGCTTCCTCGGCAAGCTGCTCGGTGCGGCCATAACGGTCTTCTCGATCGTCGGCATCTTCCCGTTCATCCGCTCTCTCTACAATCCGAGGCCGGGGAACGCGCTGGACTTCACCCAGTTTCGTCCGGGCTCCCGGTTGGTCCGCATCGACGGCAATCCGGTTATGGCCGACGACGTCGACGTGGGTGGGGTGCTGACCGTGTTCCCGGAGGGCCACGAGGGCGATGCCGTGTCCCAGACGCTGCTCATCAGAGCGTCGTCGGTGCCCATCACCACCCTGCCGGGGCGGGAGACGTGGTCACCACACGGCTACCTCGCCTACTCCAAGCTGTGCACCCATGCCGGCTGCCCGGTGAGCCTGTACCAGCAGCAGGTGCAGCAGCTGCTCTGCCCGTGCCACCAGTCGGTGTTCACGATCCTCAACGGAGCCCGACCGATCTTCGGCCCCGCGCCCCGCCTCATACCCCAGCTCCCGATCATGGACAACGGCGACGGATTCCTGAGGGCCCAGTCGGACTACCAGGAGCCGGTCGGTCCGGGGTACTGGGAACGCAACACGTCGACGACGTTGAACCCACCGAAGAACAAGGCGGCGGGATAGTGATCAAGCGACCGACGATGAAGTCACGCGACAAGCCGCGTCCTTCGGTCGAGGACCGCACCATCGAGCTGGCGCGGTGGGTCGACGACCGCTTCGGTGTGGCCCGGTTCGGGAAGACCACGCTGAACAAGATCTTCCCCGACCACTGGTCCTTCCTGCTCGGCGAGATCGCCATGTACTCCTTCGTGATCCTCATCATCACGGGGATCTTCCTCACGCTGTTCTTCGTGCCGTCGACCCACGAGGTCGTCTACAACGGCAGCTATGTCCCGTTGCGGGGCCAGCGGGTCTCGGAGGCCTACCAGTCGACGGTGGACCTCAGCCTCAACGTGCGGGCCGGCCTGGTCATGCGTCAGATGCACCACTGGGCGGCCGACATCTTCGCCGCCGCCGTGGTCGTGCACCTGTGCCGGATCTTCTTCACCGGGGCCTTCCGCCGGCCCCGGGAGCTCAACTACATGATCGGGCTCACCATGCTGATCCTGGTCATCGTCAACGGGTTTATCGGGTACTCGCTTCCGGACGACCAGATCTCGGGCGCGGGCCTGCGCATCGCCTTCTCGATATTCCTGTCCATCCCGATCATCGGGACGTGGGGGGCTTTTCTCCTGTGGGGCGGCAACTTCCCCGGCAACGGCGACATCATCCCCCGCTTCTACTCGCTGCACATCCTCATCATCCCCGCTGTGATCGCCGGCCTCCTCGCCGCCCACCTGGGGATCATGTGGCACCAGAAGCACACCGACTTCCCGGGGAAGGAGAAAACGAACCGAACCGTGGTGGGGTCGTCCTTCTGGCCGACCTACGTGGCCAAGACGACCGGGTACTTCTTCATCATCTTCGCCGGTCTCGCCCTGCTCGGGGGCCTGTTCCAGATCAACCCCATCTGGCTCTACGGCTCCTATGAGCCTTTCAAGGTCAGCTATGCCGTGCAGCCCGACTGGTACATGGGGTGGCTGGACGGGGCCCTGCGGATCATGCCCGCGTGGGAGACCCAGTTCGCCAGCCGGTACCTGATCTCGGCCCCCTTCTACCCGGCAGTCATCCTGCCCGGGCTCACCTTCGGCATCCTCTACGCTTGGCCGTTCATCGAGGCCAGGTTCAGGCCGGAGGACAAGACCCAGGAGCACCACCTGCTCGACCGGCCCCGCGATCGACCTGTCCGCACCGGGCTCGGGGTCGGCGTCCTTACGTTCTACGTGATGCTGTTCTTCGCCAGCTCGACCGACGTCCTGGCCAACACCCTCAAGGTGTCGCTCAACGGGGTCCTGTGGACGTTCCGCATCGGGACCCCCACGATTCCCATCGTGGTGGGCCTGGCGACGTACCAGATCTGCAAGGAGCTGTCGCGTGCTCCGAGCGCGGGACTGCGCAAGCGCTCGAACGTTGTCGTGCGGTCGCCCGACGGCGGGTACACGACGGTCCCGGCCGACATCCACCCCGGCGACGACGTCCGCGAGCCGCCGCCCGAGGAGCTGCCGGAAGAGGCGGTGCGCCGCGGTGGCGGCCGTGGGCCGGAGGGCGGCGAGGAGGAGGTCGGCGTCGGAGCCGACCGCTCGGAGGCCACCGGCGTCACGCCTCCGCGCCGGTTCGGAGGCCTCCTGCGGCCCCGGCACCGGCCCGCCGGCAGCAGCTGACCCCGGCGTCCAGCGCCGGCCGGCCCGCGCGGGCGATCTGGCCCGGTCGCATCGTCGGCGTTCTACGAAATCGCCGCCGATGCGCCGGCCAGCTCGCCCGGTGAGCTCGGCCCTTTGCGCCTTCGCCGCCGAGGTTTCTGTGCCCCGATCGCGACGAGCTGCTGAGGAGCTGCTGAGGCCGTCGATGAGCGAACGTGTCGCGTTCAGGGCGCTCTGACGGGCGGGCTCCACTGCCTCGCTTGTAGGAGGCGAGGGAGCGGCACCTCGGCTGGCCCCCATTTCGAAAGAACGGGGCCAAGCCGAGGGTGACGCTCCCGCACCGACGTCCGGCGGGAACTCCGTGCTCAGACGGTGCCGCCGCGGCGGCTCTCGATCACGACGCCGACGATGGCCGAGATGATCATGCTCACGCCCAGGACCCAGAGCCAGGCCCCGAACACGAAGCCCGACGCCAAGACGCCGGCGCCGATGCCGAAGATGAAGGGCCAGATGCTCGAGTCGGGAAAAGCGCCGATGTGGCCGGCCCCCTCGTCGAGGACAGCATCATCGCGGTCCTCCGGCCGAGGGCGCATGCGCCGTGACCACCACAGCAGGTAGCCCCCGGGGAGGAGACCAAGGAAGGCGGTGAAGACGAGCAGGACGGTCCCTGCGTTCTCGTAGGACCCGAACCAGTACATGGCGCAGACGGCGGCGAAGAAGACGGCCACGCCGACCAGGAACCGGGCCTCGACGATCCAGGCCCGCCGGCGTCGCGTGAACGCCTTGTCCTCCGGGATGGTGCCCTCGGGCGGGACGTTGCTCATCAAACCGTGACCCCAGTCGGTCCCTCGATCCCTGGGGCGTCAGGCTCTCCGTGGTTCATGTCCCACACCGGGCGCTCGGACCGGATGAGGGGGAGCCGCTCGAAATTGTGGTGTGCGGGCGGCGAGTCGGCTGCCCACTCCAGGGTGTGCCCGTCCCACGGATTGGGACCGGCGGGTATCGGTCGGCGCCAGGAGACGTAGAAGTTGATCAGGAGGCACACCACGGACAGGAACAGGATGTAGGCCCCCGCCGTCGAGATGCGGCTGAGGAAGGTGAACCCGTCGGTGGGCGAGTACACGGCGATGCGGCGGGGCATGCCCTTGAGCCCGAGCAGGTACTGGGGCATGAACGTGACGGTGAACCCGACCAGCGTCAGCCAGAAGTGCCACTTGCCCCACCCCTCGTGGAGCTTGCGCCCGGTGATCTTGGGATACCAGTAGTAGATCCCGGCGAAGCCTGCGAACACCGCCGTCCCGAACAGCACGTTGTGGAAGTGGGCCACCACGAAGTAGGTGTCGTGGACGAAGAAGTCGACCGGCGGCGAGGCCAGGAGCACGCCCGAGAGGCCGCCGAGCAGGAACGTCACCAGGAACCCGATGGCGAACAGCATCGGCGTCTCGAACGTGAGCTGGCCGCGCCACATCGTCCCGATCCACGCGAAGAACTTGATCCCCGTGGGCACCGCGATGAGGTAGGAGAGCCCGCTGAAGAATGGGAGCAGGACCACTCCCGTGGTGAACATGTGGTGGGCCCACACACCGGTGGACAGCCCCGCGATCGCCATGGTCGCGAAGACGAGGCCCTTGTAGCTGAAGACAGGCTTTCGGGAGAAGACGGGCAGGATCTCCGTCACGATCCCGAAGTAGGGCAAGGCGAGGATGTACACCTCCGGGTGCCCGAAGTACCAGAAGAGATGCTGCCAGAGCACGGGCACACCACCGCCTTGCACTGTGAAGACGTGGGTGCCCAAGTGGCGGTCGGCCATGAGCAGCACGAGGGCGCTGGTGAGGACGGGGAAGGCGATGAGGATCAGGATCCCGGTGACGACCATGTTCCAGGTGAAGATCGGGACGCGGAACATCGTCATGCCCGGCGCCCGCAGGTAGAACGTGGTGGTGATGATGTTGACCCCGGTGAAGATGGCCGAGAACCCGGTCAGGATCAGCGCCATGATCCACAGGTCCGGGCCCGCCCCTGGCGTGCTCGTCACGTTGGAGAGGGGCGCGTAGGCCACCCAGCCGAAGTCGGCGGCGCCGCTGGCGGTGAAGAAGCCCGAGATCATCATGAGCCCGCCGCTCAGGTACAGCCAGTACGACAGGGCGTTCAGGCGGGGGAAGGCCATGTCCGGGGCGCCCACCTGGAGCGGCACGATGACGTTGGCGAAGCCGCCGAAGGCGAACGGCCCGGCGAACAGGTACATCATCAGGCTGCCGTGCATCGTGAACAGCTCGTTGTACGCGTGCTGGCTCACGATGGTGCTGTTGGGCTCGGTCAGCTGGGTGCGCATGACCATGGCCAGGACGCCGGCCAGGAGGAAGAAGAGGAACGAGGTGATCAGGTAGCTCTTGCCGATGACCTTGTGGTCGGTGCTCGTGAGCCACTTGTAGATCCCCGAGGGCTCGGCCTCGTGGTCAGGCTCGTGAACGATGGTCGCCGGACGCTCGCCGATGATCGTCATGCCGCCGCTCCCGAGGTCTGGCCGGCCAGCCAGGTCCTGAACTGACCCCGGCTCACCGTCTTGACGCTGAACAGCATTTGCGAATGGTAGAGCCCGCAGTACTGCGCGCACCGACCGATGAAAGTCCCGCTCTCGGTGGGGTTGAAGTCGAAGGTGTTGGTCACTCCGGGCTGGGCGTACCGGCTGAAGTTGAACGCTGGAATGTAGAAGCCGTGCACCACGTCGTTGGAGACGAGATTGATCCTCGTGCTCACGCCGACCGGCAGCACGAGCTGGGCCGGGTGGTTGGGCGACGGGACCAGCGACACCCCCGATCCCTGGTAGTCGAAGCGCCACCCCCACTGATAGCCGGTGACCTTCACTGTCACCGCCGGAGTGGGGCTCACGGCGTCGATCCGGTCCTCCACGATGACCGTGAAGTAGAAGAGCCCTATCACGATGAGGATCGGGACAATGGTGTAGACGATCTCCACGGGGGTGCTGTAGCGGATCTGCTTGGGGAGCTCGTCGCCCCGCTTCCGGTAGCGGATGATCGACCAGAAGATGAGTATCCACACGATGGCCCCGACGCCCATGGCGGCGAGGAGGGACCACTCCCACATGTGGAACGCGGCATGGCCCTGGTCCGTCGCGCCCTTGAAGGCACCGAAGGTGGGGATGGTGCAGGCGGAGCCGGAGATGGCGACGAGGAGCAGCCCGATTGCCGCCCAGAGTCCCCGTCGCGAAGAGGAGCCGTGGCCACCCGCCCGGCGAAGCTCGCGGATCACGCGGGGCAATCTAGCGGGACGTGCCGGCGAAATCGAAAGCCGGAGGGGCCCGCACTTCGCCGCTGGTCACAGCCCACGTCGTCCGGCTGGTACGGGCCGCGTCGGACGGCTCAGCCCCGCAACTGCCGCCGGACCCGGAAGGCCGCGGTGAACCCGGCCACGAGGAAGGTGACCACGGCGAGGACGCCGGCGGCGCCGGACATTCGGCCATCGCGACCCTGGCCGGCGGTCGGGATGCCCAGGTTCCCGGCTGCGCTCGCCCGGGAGCCGGGCGGCGGGCTGGCGATGGCTGACACCGTGGGGGATGTTCCCGGCCGCGGCGCCTGGGTGCCCGTGGATCCGGAGCCTGCGGGTCGGGCGGAGGCCGCCCCTGAGGTGGCCGCGTGGCCGGACGAGCCGCCGGCGGGCCCCGACGGCGCCGCGGGGGCGGGACCGGCACCGACTGCGCTGGAGGCGTCGAGGCGGCCGGCGCAGCCGGACCCGCAGGCCGTTGCCTTGTTGGCCGAGGACAGGAGGTCCGACACCGCCTGGGTCGGGGTTCGCCCCATCGCCAGGAGCAGTGCCACCGTCCCCGTCACGTGCGGGGTCGCCATGGATGTTCCCTCGTCATAGCCGTAGGAGTTGGCCTGGCCCGAGCTCCAGTAGGTCGAGATGATGCACTGGGCCCGGGCGGCGCCGTCGCAGGTCGGCTGGCCGGTTGAGTCGTAGCCCGCACCGCCCGGCGCGACCAACGACCACTTGGCATTGCCGGGCGGACTCGAATAGCTGGTCGGCTGGCCGTTGGACCCCGTGGCTCCGACCACGACGGCGTCGGTGTTGCCGTAGTTCTGGCTGCCGAGACCGAAGTAGTTGGTGTTGCCTGAGGCCAGCACCGGCACTGCCCCGTGGCTCCAGGCGTACTCGATGCCGGTTTCCAGCGAGTTCTGCCCCAGCAGGCCGGGGACGATCGGCGTGGAGTCACCCAGGCTCAGGTTCACCACCCGGGCGCCATGGTCGACGACCCACATGATGCCGGCGTTGACGTCGGAGAAGTTGCCCGACCCACGGGCGTCAAGGACCTTCGCCACGACCAGCTGGGCGTCCGGCGCGGTGCCCGCCACTCCCAGCCCGTTGTTCGTCGAGGCGGCGGCGATCCCCGACACGTGCGTCCCGTGCCCGTTGTCGTCCTGGGGGCTCCCGTTGCACTTGGTGGAGTCCCCGCCGGAGTTGATGCAGTTGGTGCCGGCGACGACCTTGCCGGTCAGATCCTGGTGACCGAGGTCGACTCCCGAGTCGACGATCCCGATGCGCACGCCCCGGCCGGTGCTCGCGCCCCACGCCGCCGGTAGACCGATCTGGGTCATGTTCCACTGCTGGGGCCAGAACGGGTCGTTGGGGGCTGCGGGGGTACCCGAGGCGGAGCAGGCCCACGCCAGGACGGGAAGCGTTGCGAAGACAGAGGCGACGACCCCGGCGCGACGGAAGACCGAGCGACGAGTCATTGCGTGTGTATATTCGCCCCTTTCGGCCCACTCCCTGCCTTTTTCGGGGGATGCCGAAGGGGACCCGCGTCACCCCTGCGCCAGGCGGCGCGACTCGGCGGCGGCCCAGCCGAAGATGCCCCTCGACATGACCGAGTCCTCGTGGGCCACCCGTCGCTCGTACACCTCAGCTCGAGCCCGGTGCACCTCGGGATCCGCGGGGGCGGCGAGCGCCGCGGCCTCGGCCAGATGGCCAGCCAGTCGGAGATCGCCGGCCTCGGCGAGCTGTCGGGCCCGATCGGCCAGCCGCTGGGCCCCGCCGGCCAGATCGGCCAGCTCCCCGGCCAGGTCGGCCTCGGGGGCAGGCTTGAGCATGGCCGGGTTGCCGTCGTACCAGCCGCCGTACAGGCGCCAGGTGTTGCGGACCACGAACTCGAGCTCGTCGTAGATGGCGTGGAGGTACGGTCGCTCGAGGAGATGGCGGGGGGCGGCGACGCTGTGGATCACCTCGTCGAGCCGGGCTCCCTGGTTCATGAGGGCCACGGTCTGGTCGTGCAGGCTCTCGAGAAGCTCGGCCGTGTCGGTGAGGGCCCGGGCGACCCGGTCGGCGCCGACGATCGGGAAGCCGTGGCCAGGCAGGAGCACCTCGGGACCGAGCGCGGCCATCTTGCGCAGCGCCGCCGCCCACTCGCTCGGGTAGCGCTGGACCTTCTGCGGATTGCCGGCGTTGGGTGACGCCCAGATGAAGAAGTCACCGCAGCACAGCACGCGGCGCTCGGGGATCCAGGTCCAGGTGTGGTCGTCGGTCTCCCCCCGGTCGTGATGCAGCTCGAACAGCAGCCCGCCGATCTCGAGGCTCATCTGCTCGCGATAGGTGTGGTCGGGGTAGCGGTAGCTCGTCGGCCACACGAGGTCGGGCGCCTGGAACTGGCGCTGGTTGACGATGCCGTTGTAGCCGGCGGTCAGCAGGTAGCGGTCGAAGCGCGGGGGGAGGGCCTCATGGCTCACCACGGTCGGTGCGGGCCAGCTGTTCGACCGGGCGTCCTCCTCGAAGGGACCGACGCCGAACACGTGGTCGATGTGGCCGTGCGAATAGATGGCCGTGTGCAGGCGGTCGGCCGACCACCGCCGCAGCTGGCTATGAATGGCGAGGGCGAAGAACGGGCTGCCCGTGTCGACGAGCACCAGCCCCTCGCCGGTGGCCACGGCGCTGACGTTGGCGAAGGAGCGCACGAAGACCACCCCGTCGGCGATCTCCGTCAGGCTCGTGTCGGGAAAGAACTGATGCTGCTCGGCGATGTCCGCCTCACCGCGCCACAGGCGGTCGGCCGTCTCCAGCACGCTGTTCGTCATCGTCGCCCCCGATAGTTGTTTCCTGCGCCGCCTCCCGGGCGGGCGCACGCCGGACCGTTGTGGCCCCGACCATCGAGATCCTAGGATTCGCCGCTACCGACGAGCAGGAGGAGCGTCCATGGCCGAGAACGCCGAGCAGCTGGGCCGGGAGCAGCTGGCTGAGCTCGTGGATGGAAGGTCGGACGAGGAGATCAACGAGTTCGTCTCCGCGACCGGCGTGGACACCGTGCTGGACCAGATCTTCGAGGGGATGCAGGAGGCCTTCCTCCCCGAGAAGGCGGCCGGCCAGTCGGCCCTCGTCCAGTGGGACATCGCCACTCCTGACGGGACCCGCAGCTACCAGTTCAAGGTGGACAACGGAGCGTGCTCGGTGGCCAAGGGCGCCGGCGAGTCTCCTCGGGTCACCCTGGGGCTGGCCTTGGCCGACTTCGTGCGCTTCGTGTCGGGCAAGCTCGACGGCATGCAGGCCTTCATGTCGGGCAAGCTCAAGCTCACTGGCGACATGTTCTTCGCCCAGACCATGCAGACGTGGTTCGCCCAGTAGCGCTCGCCTCATAGAGGGCTCGCGTCAGTCAGTTCGCCGCCGGTTGGCGCGCCCCAGCGCCGTGCCGAGCCTGCGAGCCCCTTCGCCCAGGGCGCGGTCCGGACCGGCCCTTCGTCGGCGGGCCCGTGCTGCCAGGACCCCCAGCGTCCAGGCCGTCGTGGGCACGGGGCGCTGTGTCGCCGGCGGCGCCGCAGGCCCAGAGGGGGACCCGTTCCCGCCCTCTGCTGTTCGTGGTGAACGGCGAGCAGAGGGGGCGGCAGCCCCGTCGCCGGCACTCGCTGCCGGCGACTGCGCCGCCTCGCCAGGAGGCCCAGCACTGCCGCTGCCCTCCGAGACGGGGGCGCGGCCCGGCTCCCTGGACGCCGGAACAGCCCGGGTGGCTGCTCCCCCGGTGCCGACGGCGGCGGCGGCCGGGACGTAGCGGGTGCGAAAGGCCAACCGGAGGAGGATGATGGCGAGCGCCTCGGCCACGATGACCCCCGCCACGTCGAGGTCGTTCCTGGCTATGACCGGCGAGACGGCCAGACCGATGACCAGCACCAGATCGAGGCCCTGGTGGAGGCGGGGGCCCACGATGTGGACCAGGCCGAGGGGGCCCCGGGACAGCAGGGCCATCGCCACCAGATAGGCGGCGGCAGCTAGGAGGACCTTTCCCATGGGTCCGCGTACGTGCAGTGAAGTCTCGACCAGGAGCGCGGCGAAGACGTACTCGGCCCCCTGATGAAGCCCGAACGGAAGTCCGGCCCGTTCGGACCGGGCGCGATCGGACTGTGCCCGATTGGACTGTGCCAGATCGGACTGGGACCGCCTAGGTACTTGCCTGCCCCTTGTCCTCCGTCGTGGCCTTTTCCTGGGCCTTGCCCTTGCCCTCGGCCTTGTCGTCCGTCGCCTTGTCCTCCGCGTGGCCCCCCTCTTCGACGCCCTTGCGGAACTCGTGGGACGCCGATCCCAGTGAGCGGGCCAGCTTCGGAAGCTGGGTCCCGCCAAAGAGCAGCGCGACCACGGCCAGGACTATGAAGAGGTCGGGCCCGGCGATATTGGCGAGCACACGCATCTCCTTCCACTGCGGTGCCCACCAGGCTAGAGGCCCGAAGCGGGCTGGTGCAGCCGGGCCGGAAGATGACGACTGCGGGGCTGCCCTGGCGCGGTCCCGCCGGGGCGACCCTGCGCCAGCACGCTCAGCCGGCCAGCTCGTCGAGCTGGGTGAGGAGGGTCCCAGCCCCCGCCACGGCTGCGCCGAGCCGCTCCGCCTCTTGGCGGAGGGCCCGGTCCGAGGTGAACACCCGAACTGACCCCGGCTCGGGCTCCTGGGCCAGCAGCTCGAGGATGCGCTCGTCGGCGGCGTCGGGGCCCGAGCGCCGGGCGTAGAGGACCCGCACCCCGGGGTGCTCGCCCTCCGGCAGCTCGGGCTGTGGCCGCCCGTCGAGCACCAGGGTCACGTCGTCGCCGGTGGCGGCGGCCAGGCGCTGCAGGCGGCCGAAGAGCTCCCGCGCCGCGGCGGCCCGGTCGCGCCACCAGCCCGTCGGACGGGAGCCGATCACGTTCATGCCGTCGACGAGGATCCGGCCCATCTCCGGGCTACCCTACGGCGTCCAGGTGGTCTCGACAGTGGTGGAGCGATCGGGCATCGGCCGAGGGATTAGGGTGTGCGCCCGGCGCCGGACGGGTGAGTCGGGGTCAGGAGACGGGGAGGATGGGGAGCACCCTTACACGCGGTCTTCATCATGCTGTTGTGACACCAGGCCGGAGCGACGGATGCCGATGACCGGCGAGGCGTCTCCCGACGCCAGCGAGGTCATCGACGCCGGCTCGCCCGCGGCGCTGGACGCGCTGTTCCGCGGCCTTCCGGTCGGGCTCATGATCTTCGACACCGAGCTCCGCTTCGCCCGGGTCAACGACGCCCTGCTGGCGATGGACGGCGGCACCTCCGACGAGCGGTGCGGCCGGACGGTCCGTGAGGTCCACCCGGACCTGGCGTCCGGAGTGGATCGGTCGTTGCGCCAGGTGCTGGAGACCGGCAGGCCGATCTTCGGCGAGCGCGTGGAGGGAGAGCTGCGGCACGCCCCCGGGACGGCGCGCGTGTGGCGGATGAGCTACATCCCTATCGACAGCTCTGACGGAACCAGGTGCGGCGTGGGAGCGATCGCCGAGGACATCACCGAGCTGGAGCTGACGGAGCACGCAGTCTCCCGGGATCGCGAGCGGCTGGAGCTTCTTTCGGGCGTCACGGCAGAGGTGAACGCGGCTTTGGACCCTGGAGCCAAGCTGCAGGCGCTGGCTCATGCCGTCGTGCCCGCGATCGCCGATATGTGTGCGGTGTTCGTGCTGCCGGCGGCGCGGCGAGATGGTTGGAGCGATGGACCGGAGGTGACGGCGGAACCCGTCGCGTTCGCAGCGACCCGGGAGCTCTGCGGCGCTCGTCCCGACCCCGGTGTGAGCATCCGGTTCCCGGGAGACGATCCGGTCACCAGGGCAGCGCGGAGTCGCACACCGGCGCTCCACCGGGTCGATGCAGAAACGCCACCGGGATGGATCCAGGCGCTGTGCCCCCGTACGCAGTTGCCGCGCGAGCGGCCGCACACCACGGTCGGCGTGCCGGTGATCGCCGGCGGTGAGGTCGTCGCGGTCGTTCTCTTCGGGGCCTGTGGCGAGCGACCGAGCTACAACGGAGACGACCTGCGCATGATGGACCAGCTCTCGGCTCGGGCCAACGTCGCCGTCGAGCATGGGCTGCGCTTCCATCAGTCGCAGGAGATCGCGACCACCCTGCAACGCAGCATGCTGCCGCGCGCCGACGTGACATCGGTTGACGGGTTGGACGTCGCCGCCCGGTGCGTACCGGCGGCGGGCCACGCCGAGGTCGGTGGTGACTGGTACGACGTCATACGGTCGAGATCGGGTGGTGTCGGGCTGGTGATGGGCGACGTGATGGGCCGAGGCGTCCACGCCGCCGCGATCATGGGTCAGATCCGCACCGCGGTGCGGGCCTACGCCAAGCTGGGCCTGCCGCCCGGCGAGGTGCTGCGAGCGCTCGACGAGCTGATGATCGATGTCGGAGAGGCCGAGATCGCCACGTGCATCTATGCAGTGCTCGATCCGGCCACCTGCCAGCTTCGGTTCGCCAACGCCGGACACGTGCCGCCTCTCGTCGCCCGCCCCGGCGGGCTGACGAGCAGCCTCGAGGCCGACCAGGGACCGCCGCTCGGCGCCGGCGTCGGCGGGTACAAGGAGCACACGTGGTCCCTTCCCGAGGACGCCATCCTGGCTTTCTATACCGACGGGCTCGTCGAGTCCCACGGCCACGACCTCGAGGACGGGATCAGGGCATTCGCCGACGTGCTCAGCGGTGACGGCTCGTCGCTCGACCGACTGTGTGACGAGGCCATCGAGTCCATGGCCCGGGTGGCGGGCGGTGCCGACGACACCGCCCTTCTGCTGGTGCGGCGACGACCGGGGCCCGCCGCCTGACGCCGGAAAGGCTGGGGATGAATCCGATCGGGCACGAACCACAACCGGCGACCGGCGACGTCGTCGATGACGGCCGTCTGGGCGTGACCCGGCGCGCGCTGCTCGGCGG
>DATBBR010000061.1 GCA_036270875.1 Acidimicrobiales bacterium | reverse complement strand
CGCCGGGGCGAGGCGGTGCTGTCGACGCTGCGGACCACAGGCGTTTCCGAGGAGGGCCTGGCGAGGGTCAGGTGCCCGGCCGGGCTCGACCTCGGCGCCATCGCCCACGAGGAGATCGCCGTGGCCATCCTGGCGGAGCTGGTCCAAGAGCGCGCCAGTCGGGGGATGACGCGCCATCGGGCGGCCGAGAGCGGGCGTGCGGTCGACCCGGTCTGCGGCATGACCGTCACCGTGGCGTCGACCGCCGATACCGCTCGGCACGGCGACGCGGTGTACTTCTTCTGCTCGAGCGGGTGCCGCCGACGATTCGAGGCCGACCTCGAGCGGTTCGCGTAGTCAGGCGGGGTCGGGGTCGGTCGCCTGGAGCCGGGAGTACGCCGCGGCCGCCGCCTGGGTGCGGGGACCCGGGCAACTGGGGAGGGCCCGCCCATCGACGGCGCCAATGGCTTGCACGTTGCGGGTCGCCGAGGTGAGGAAGGCCTCCTCGGCGCCTGCGAGGGCGGTGATGGGCACGTCCCGCTCGACGACGTCGAGCCCGCAGCGCTCGATGATCAGGCCCCTCGTCACCCCGGCCAGACAGCCGGCTGACAGCGGCGGGGTCAGCAGCTGCCCGTCGAGGACCAGGAAGACGTTCGTGCCGCTGCCCTCGCAGAGGTTGCCGGCGGTGTTCGCGAAGATGGCCTCCGACGCGTGCTGCCGCCGGGCCTCGGCCAGGGCCAGCACGTTCTCGGCGTACGAGGTGGTCTTGACGCCGACCAGGGCGCCGCGCTCGTTGCGGGGCCAGGGGACCGTGACCACGTCGGTTGTTGGCGAACGCTCCGGTGCCGGGCCCAGCAGCACGGCGGCCGTGGGCGTGCCGTCGCCCCGGTCGGAGCCGAGCGGCCCCGTTCCGCTGGTGTAGACGACCCGGATGACGGCGTCGCTGGCCCCACTGGCGGCGGTCACCTCCTCCACGGCAGCTCGGAGAGCACCGGTGTCAGGAGCAGGCAAGCCGAGGGCGCCCGCGGAGCGCACGAGGCGGGCGAGGTGCCGGGTCACGCCCAGCGGGCGGCCGGCGCGCACGGCGATCGTCTCGAAGACACCGTCGCCCACGGTCAGGCCGCGGTCGAAGGCGCCCACCTGGGAGTCGCCGTTGTCGAGCAGCTCCCCGTTCACCCACACCTTCATTGCCGAGTGTTGGCGGAGGTCTCGTCGGTGGCCCATACCTCGGCCAGGAAGTCGGCCATCTCGCCCGTGAGCCGGTCCGGCCACAGCCGCAGCTCCAGCGGGGAGCGGGCCCGCACGAGGCGGCCGTTGGGCAGCTCGCGCACAAGGTTGGTGGCGTCGTTCAACGGGTGGATGAGGTCGTTGCGGTGGCCCAGGACCAGGGTGGGCACGGTGATGGTCCTCCGCTCCTCGACCGCGGGCGCAGTGGGACCGACGAGGATGCCGTGGAGCACGGCCGCCATCTGCTCGGGAGGAAGCGACGCTGCGTTCAGCATGCTGTTCAACGGGCCGAAGGGCGTCCGGGGCAGGCTTCGCACCAGCCTGCTGACAACGGCGGCCACCGGGGTGGCGTAATGCAGTGCCAGGACGAGCGGCACGAACAGCACGGCGGCCGCCGGCACGGCCCACTCCAGGGCCGGCATCTCGAGCACCAGTCCGCGAACCCGCTCGGGTGCCAGAACGGCTGCCTGGAGGCTCACGTTGGCGCCGAGCGAGACGCCGCCCAGGACCGCCTGCTGGGCGCCGAGCTCGTCGAGCAGGGCGAAGACCTGGCGGGCGTAGAGATCGATGCGGTACGCGGAGGCGTGGTCGGGCTTGTCGCTGCGCCCATGGCCGAGCAGGTCGAGCAGGACGACCCGGTTGCCCCGGCGGGCCAGGGCCTCGGCTATCCCACGGTTGAGATTGGCATCGAGCAGCAGGCCGTGAAGGTAGACGAGGAGGCGGTCGCCCTCACCGTGCACCTCGTACGCGAGCTCTCTTCCCTCGTAGCGGAACGTCCGGGCCCCGCTGGGCGGAGTGCTCGGCCCGGCCGGATCGGGGCTCGGTGGGGGGACGAGGCGCGGTTCGGGGAGCGGGTCGAAGGCCTGGGCGGTCATTCTCCCAGCTTACGGGGGCTGCCCGAATCCCTGATCTCGAGGCCCTTCCAGAGTGTCGCCACCGCGTTCTCCGCCCATCTCGGCGGGCGCTCCCTGCCGGCCAGATGGCGGGCGAAGAAGGAGCCGATGAGCATCTCCATGACCAGGTCCAGGTCGGCATCGGGCCGGATCAGGCCGAGCTTCTGCGCTCGCCGCAGCAGTTGTCGGCTCCGCTGCTTGCGCGGACCGATGATGCGCTCACGATGCAGCTCGACGAACTCGGAGTCGCCCCGGTCGATCAACAGCGATCCGATCACGTCGACACCGACATCTTCGAGCGCCGTCTCGAACTCGTCCAAGAAGGACACGAGATCGCGTTGCGGGTCGTCCGACGGGTGAGCGAGCTCGTCGACAGGGATCATCGTCGCAAGCGCCGCCGTGGCCAGATCGGCCTTGTTGCGGTAGCGCCGGTAGACCGTCGTCTTGGCCACGCCTGCCTCACCGGCGACCGCCTCGACCGACAGGGACCGGTAGCCGGCGTCTCTCAGCAACCGCAGCGTGGCGGCCAGGATGGCCTCGTCGGTGTGTTCGTCCCGCGGCCGGCCTCGTGAGGGAGCCGCCGAGACGGAGGCGGAGGACGGCACCGCTACGCTGCCACCGGGGCGGGCCGGGCGTCGGGCTCGTACGACGTGACCACGAAGTCTCGTTGGCGGACGAGCACGGCCGCCAGCACGGCGCCCACGAAGGCGGTCACCGAGGCCACGATGAACAGCTCGTTGAGGCTGCTGATGAAGGCCTGATTGGCCGCGTGGCTGACCGTCCCGCGGAATTGCGGCGGCACGGCGGCCAGGACCTGGCGGCTGCCTCCGGCGGCGACACCCTGGGCGATCTGGCTCGTGTGCGCGGCAGCCGGCGTGCCGGCCAGCAGCCCACCCAGCTTGCTCTGAACGCTGCTTTGGAAGAGGGCACCGAGATAGGCGATCCCTGTGGCGAACCCCACCTGGCGGAACGTGTTGTTGATGCCGGAGGCCATGCCGCTGCGGGCCGGCTCCACCACGCCGACGGCCGCCGAGGCCAGCGGGGGATTGATCATCCCGATCCCGATACCGGCGAGGAGGAAGCCGGGCAGCAGGCCGGTCCACGTGTCTCCCAACTGCCGGCCTCCCATGAGGACCAGCGCGATGCCCACCAGGGCGAGGCCTCCGCCGAGGAAGATGCGGATCGCCAGCCGGGCGGACAGCTTGCCGGCGATCGGGGCGACGACGAACGCCAGCACCGTGACGGGAAGGTAGACGAGGCCCGCCTTGAGGGGGCTGTAGCCGAGGACGTTCTGCAGGTACAGCGAGATGTAGAGGAACATCGAGAACATCGACGCCGCGATGAGGAACGCCGTCGTCGAGGCGCCGACGAAGGCGGGCTTGCGAAAGAGGCTGAGGTCGAGCATCGGATGCCTCCGGCGGGACTCGATGGTGACGAACGCCACCATGGAAGCACCGGCGCCGATGAGGAAGCCCAGGATCAGGGGGCTCGTCCAGCCGTCGTTGTTGCCGCGTATGAGGGCGTAGACCAACAGGGCGAGCGCCCCGCTGAACGTGATGGCTCCAGGCCAGTCGATGCCGCCGGGACTGACGTCGCGCGACTCGGCCACGTTTCGCAGCGTGAAGGCGACGGCCAGGACGCCGATCGGCACGTTGACTAGGAAGATCGACTGCCATCCGAGGCTGTCCGTCAGTACGCCTCCGAGTAGGGGACCGACCGCTACCGCGGCCCCGATGACGGCCCCGATGATGCCAAAGGCGGTCGCCCGCTCGGGTCCCCGGAAGGCCTGGGCGATCAGGGCGAGCGACGTGGCGAACATCATGGCCCCGCCGATGCCCTGGAGGGCGCGCGAGGCGGTCAGCATCAGGGGATTGACCGCCAGGCCGCAGAGCAGCGACGCGGACGAGAAGACGACGAGCCCTATCACGAAGATCAGGCGCCTTCCGATGCGATCGGCCACCGACCCCGACACGAGCAGCACCGCCGCCAGGGTCAGGGCGTACGCGTCGACCACCCACTGAAGATCGGAGAAGGTGGAGTGCAGCGACCGCTGGATGTCGGGGAGGGCGATGTTCACGATCGTGATGTCGAGCAACAACATGAACGTGGCCACGGACACCGCGGTGAGCGTCCACCACTTGCGATCGACCATGGGATCCTCCGGCGGGGTGCGGACATGGCGCTCGCCTGAGCGCGCGATCAGCTACGCAACGTACCGTATCCAAATCTCGGCCGGTGCACACCCGCCCGGCGGCCTGCCGCGCCCGATAGGCAGGCGCCGGCGGCCAGGCCGATAGCGTTGTCCGGTCGTGGCCCAGCCGAGCGCGCAGGAGTCGATGGGACGGGTCGGGCTGCCCGCCCCCGTCCAGGAGCTGGCTCGGCTCCCGTGGGACGCGGTGATCGTCGGGGGCGGCCACAACGGCCTGGCCGCCGCCGCCTACATCGCCCGTGCTGGTCGGCGGGTGCTCGTGGTCGAAGGGCGGGAGCGTCTGGGCGGGGCCTGCACCCTGGAGCAGCCCTTCGACGACCCCGACTGGCACGTCAGCCCGTGCGCGTACCTCGTCGGGCTGCTGCATCCGCTGGTGGTGGAGGAGCTGGAGCTGGCCCGGTACGGCTACGGCTATGAGGTCGTCGACCCGCACCTCTGGTGTCCCCTGGAGGACGGGTCGGCCCTGACGCTCTGGGACGACCCCGTCCGCTCGGCGGCCGAGGTGGCCGCCGTCTCGCCCCCCGACGTCGACGGGTACCTCGCCTACGAGGACCTCTTCGGACGCCTGCGGCGGGCGCTGCGGGGCCCCGATCCGATCGGCGACACGTGGTTGGGCGACGCGCCAACACAAGAGGAGCTGGTGGCGCGCCTCGGAGATGATGGAGAGGCTGTCGACGTGGTGCTCGGTGCCTCGATCGCCGACGTCCTCGAGCGGCACGTGAAGGACTCGCGGCTGCGGACCGCCCTCCATGGTCAGGGGATCATCGGCACCTACGCCGGTCCCCGTGACGCCGGGACGGCAGCCGTCCACGCCATGCACGCGTCCGGGATGCTGGGCGGCAAGGGCGGGGCTTGGGGTTACGTGCGCGGCGGGATGGGTCGGGTGTCGTTCGCACTGGCAGACGCAGCCCGGGCGGCCGGAGCGGTCGTGGCGACCGGGGTCCCTGTGGCCGCCGTCGTACCCGGTGTGGGCGTCGTGCTCGAAGGGGGCGAGACCATCCGCGCCGACGCCGTGGTGTCGAACGCCGATCCAAAGCGGACCTTGGCCCTGTGCTCGGGCGATGTTCCCGGGCACTACCGCCGGCGCCTCGAGGAGTGGCGGATCGACAGCCCGGTGGTGAAGGTGAACTGCGGCCTGGCCCGGTTGCCCCGTTTCGTGGCTGCCACCGACGACACGCCCTTTCGCTCCATGGTGACGATCAGCTCCGGCGTCGACGACACGCAGGCGGCCTGCGCCGCGAGCCGTCGCGGCGTACCGACGCCGGCATGGTGCGAGCTGTACTTCCAGACTGCGTATGACCCGACCATCGCGCCGCGGGGCAAGCACACCATGAGCGTCTTCGCCCAGTACGCCCCCTACCGACTGGCCGAGGGTGACTGGACCACCCGGCGCGAGGAGGTCGGCGATCTCGTCCTGGCCAGCATCGCCCGCTTCGCCCCGGACGTGTTCGATGTCGTCGAGCACCGCCAGGTGCTGGGTCCTCCGGACATCGAGGCCCGGACGGGACTGACCGGCGGTCACATCTTCCAGGGAGAATGTCTCCCGGACCAGATGTGGGACCGACGGCTCACGCCGCGCACACCGGTTCCCGGCCTGTACCTGTGCGGCGCGGCCACGCACCCGGGCGGCAGCGTGATCGCGGCCAACGGCCGCAATGCAGCCATGGTCGTGATCGCCGACCTGGCTCGGCGACGCAGGACGCCTGTCAACCCCGGCTAGACACCACTCTCACCGGGGCTCACGGCGCCGACGCTCCTACGGCACCACCCAACGGCGTCCGCCCCGGCCCGAAAGCAGGCGCCCGAAGCTCATGTCGGGAAAGTGCACGCCTGCCACCGGAACGCCCGTGTCCTCGATCTCCCGGGCCAGCGCTGTCCGGGTCCGCCGGGCGAGCGCGGGATCGACGTCGCCGAGGATCGCCCACTCGTCGTCCACCAGCTGCACCGGGCAGTGGGCCACGTCTCCCAGCACGAGCGCTCGATCGGCGCCCGAGGAGAGCACGACCACCGTGCTGCCGGGCGTGTGCCCAGGAGCGGCCAGGACATCGATGCCGGGAAGCAGGGGCCCGCTCGCGTCCCACGTCTCGAGCCTGCTCTCGACCGGCGACAGCTTCTTGGTTGCCCCGGGGTCCGGTCCCACGAAATGGGTCCAGTCCCGTCGGTCGCAGCGGTACGTGGCGTTGGGGAACACCACCTCGCCCTTTCTCGTGGCCCAGCCGACGTGGTCGAAGTGCAGGTGGGTGAAGACGACGTCGGTCACTTCGCTCGGCGTGACCCCGTGGGCGGCCAGGCTTTGGAGGAATGCTCCGCCGGCAAAGGGTCCCTTGATCGAGCCGACCCCGGCATCGACCACGGCGACCCGGCCCCGGTGCCGAACCAGGAACCCGCCCAGCTCCAGGGGAAGCAGGCCGTCGTCGGTGAGGAGCTCCCGGTGGGGCGCCCACTGGTCCGCTGTCGTGCCGGCGAAGGCCTCGCCGGGGGGGAAGTAGGCGGTGCCGTCGTGCACCGGCAGGACCTCGACGTCTCCGATCAGCATGGTCGCCAGCATGGCGCCTAGCTTGATGCCATGCCGAGCGGGTGTGGTGAGGGAGCTTGCCGTGGATGACAGCAGCACAGGTGCTCCGATCGAGGCGCCGGCGTTCGATCCGTTCGAGCGTGGGTTCTTCGCGGACCCGTACTCGCGGTACCGGGCGCTCCGGGAGCATGACCCGGTGCACCACAGCCCCCTCGATCTGTGGATGCTCTTCCGCTACGACGACATCGTCGGTCTGCTGCGCGACCCGTCGTTGAGCGTCGAGCCCGAGAACGCGGCGCCGACGCTCCGGGCCCAGGTATTCGAGGAGGTGGCCGGCGAGCGCGTCGTTCGCCGGCCGCGGTCCATCCTGAGCCTCGATCCTCCCGATCACACGCGGCTGCGCCGGCTGGTCTCCAAGGCGTTCACCCCCAAACGGGTCGAGGCCCTGCGGCCACGGGTTCAGCAGCTCGTCGACGAGGCGCTCGATCGTGTGGCCCCGGCAGCCAGGATGGACGTGGTCGCCGATCTGGCGTTTCCGCTGCCGTTCACCGTGATCTGCGAGCTCCTGGGGATGCCCGAGGGCGAGCGCGATCAGCTCCGGGAGGCGTCGCACACGCTGGCCGGGACGCTCGACCCCATCCTGACCGCCGAGCAGATCGAGGAGGCGATGCGGGCCTCCGATCTGATCCGTGCCTACGTGACCGACGTCGTGGCGTGGAAGCGCGCCCACCCGGCCGACGATCTCCTGTCTGCCCTCGTCGAGGCCGAGGAGGAGGGCGACCGGCTGTCGGAGGGCGAGCTCCTCGACCAGGTCGTGCTGCTCTACATTGCCGGGCACGAGACCACTGTCAACCTGATCGGGAACGGCACGCTCGCCCTGCTGCGCGACCGGGGTGCCTTCGAGCAGCTGGGTGCGGACGCCGACCTCGCCGTCAACGCCGTCGAGGAGCTGCTTCGCTACGACAGCCCGGTGCAGTTCTCCCGGCGCATCACCCTCTCGGACCTCAAGATCGGCGACCGGCTCATCGAGGCGGGAAGCTTCGTGCTCACGTGCCTGGGCTCGGCCAACCACGATCCGGGTCGCTGGGGTGCGGACGCCGACCGCCTCTCGCTGGCCCGGACGGGCGCGGCCCAGCACCTGTCGTTCGGCAGCGGGATCCACCACTGCCTGGGCGCGGCCCTGGCCCGGCTCGAGGGGCAGGTGGCGTTGCACACGCTGGCCCGGCGCTTCCCGTCGGCGGCGCTCGAGGACGAGCCTGAGGCGTGGAACGGGAGGATCGTGCTCCGGGGCCTCGACCGACTTCCCGTGTCGCTCGACTCCTGAGGTGGCGGGCCGGCTTCATGTGGCCGTCGTCGGTGCCGGCGACGCCGACGAGGAGCTGGCCGCGGCGGCCGAGGAGGTGGGGCGCCGGCTGGCCCAGGCGGGCGCGGCCGTCGTGTGTGGGGGCCTCGGAGGCGTGATGGAGGCGGCCTGCAGAGGGGCGAAGTCGGCGGGAGGGCTCACCATCGGTGTCCTGCCGGGCCGCCGGCGGGCGGACGCCAACCGCTGGGTGGACGTGGCCATTCCCACGGGCATGGGCGAGACCCGCAACGCCCTCGTCGTGTTGAGCGCCGACGCCGTCGTCGCCGTCGGCGGCGAGCACGGCACGCTGTCGGAGGTGGCGTTCGGTCTCAAGCTGGGTCGGCCGGTCGTCGGCCTCAGGACCTGGCGACTGGTCCGGGGCGACGGCGCCGCCGACGAGAGCATCGTCCCCGCCGAGGACCCGCAAGCTGCTGTCGCCGTCGTCCTGGCGCTCACCGGCCACCTGCGCCCCTAAGGCGTAGTCGTGTTTCACCTTTGGTCGAAAGTGGGGCCGTCGCGCCGGGCCCCGGTGCCCACTTTCAGTGGTCTTGTCCCGTCAGCCGGCGGCCAGCTGGCTGGCGAGCTCGGTCCTGATGCTGGAGCAGCTCGGAACGCCGCCCGAGTCGGGACTCGTCGGTTGTGACCACGCACTGTTGATGGAAAGGGGCAGCTCGGGGACCTGCCAGGCCGACGAGGCCGGCCCGATGATGCGCTCGGCCACGGACAACAGGCTCGAGTCGGAGGGCGAGCCGCCGCCGAGCACGTCCTGGATCATCGCGTCCGCGTTGGGATCACCCAGAAGCCCGCCGTGGAACGCGGGCACCACGGCGGTGGGGATGCCGAGGGGCTTGGCGTTGCCGGAGGCGACGGCGTCCGCCAACGGCAGCACGGCGTACTGGCGCACGCCCGCCACCGGGCACGACAGGACCGAGCGCAGGGCCGGCGCGTCCTGGACGATCGACCGGAGGAAGGGTTGGCTGGGCGCAAGGTCGACGGTCGTCTCCGCTCCCACCGTGTCGCTCAGGCCCTGGAGGCCCAGGCCTCCGACGACTCCCCATCCGGCGACGCCCGACGGTGGGTAGTAGACGCGTGCCGGCTGCACCAGGGGGCTGACCATGATCAAGGTGCTGACCGGAGCGTGCGGGGAGGCGGTGAGATAGGTCTTGGCCACCAGCGAGCCCTCGCTCTCCGCGACGATGCTCACCGGCTTGCCCGTCTGGTGGTAGAGCGCGTCGACCTGATCGGACATCAGCCGCTCGAGCTGGAGCAAGGGCTGTTGGGTATCGGCCGACTGGTAGGGCAATGGCCGTCCAGCGGCGTCAAGGCCCCGGTAGGAGAAGCGCTGTTCGTCGTAGTGCCCCGAGAACGGGGGAGCGGTCTTGCCGTTCCAGCTGCTCCAGAATCCGCTGGCCACCAGCACGGGCTTGCCCGTCGCCTGCGCCGGCCCGCCCTGGTTGCCCGGGTCGGGGCCGGCGGCCGCAGCATCGGCGCGCGAGCTGGCGGGGTGGCTGACGGTCGCGAAGCCGATGGCCGATCCCCCGACGACCACCCCGAGCAGCACGGCCAGGCCCGCTGGGGCCAGGGGGAGGAACCGGTGCGAGCGCGCCGTGCCGGTGACGGCATGCACCATGCCGAACCACGCCCAGGCGTTGAACACGCCGGTGAGGGCGGCGATCGGGACCCACAGCGCCCTCGGGGACACCGCCGTCAGCCCCGCGGAAACGGTCAGGACGGCGAAGGTCAGGGCGATCCAGCCCAACGCCCGCGGCGCCGGCGCCCGTCTCCACCAGCCGCTTGTGATGGCCCCGTGATGAACGAGAAAGGCGAGCAGCAGCACCGTCGGCACGGCGGCGAAGAACAGCCAGGACACCGAGACCACGGCCAGGCCGAACAGCAGGATCGTCCACGGCATCAACAACAGGGCGACGAGGAACGTGAAGGCGATGCTCCGGGTCAGCAGCACGCGCGGCGCCGGCCGCGCGATGTCGTCGGGCCACGCTTCACGAACGGTGAGGGCGGTGAGCAAGCCCCGGGCGAACAGGACGGCGGCCGCTTCGGCGAGAAAGCCGGGCCAGGAGTTGTGGTAGACGATCAGCCACCGAAGGTCGTGGAAGGCTCCGAACGGCACCGGGGCGTTCACCTGGGGGGCGAGACCCATGCCCGACTGCACGCCGAGCTGGGTCAGCAGGGCGGCCTCTAGGGCGCCGGCGCCCGAGCATAGGGCGATAAGCCGCCAACGGGACAGGAAGCGTGAAGAAGAACGACCAGGTTGTGCTGGCGCCTCACGTCGCATCGAAAGCTCCCCGTCTGAGGGCCCAAGCGTACCGACCCGGCCGACCCGGCCCGCAGGCGTGCCCTGTTGCACCCACCTTCTAACCTCTCTCCAAGGGGCTCATCATGGTTAGACAACCGATGAAGAGGGGTGGCGGATTCCAGGGGCGCTCCCCGTGTGGGCGCGGACGGTTCGCCGCCCGTCCGGGGTCGCAACCGGCATGAGAGGGGGGCTGCTGAAGCGCGGCGGCTTTCGCACGCTCCTCATTGGCCAGGGCGTGTCGTCCCTGGGCGACTGGATGGCCACGATCGCCTTCATGGCCTTGGCCCTCGCGCTCACGGGCGACTCGGCCGCCGTCGCCGGCATCCTCGTCCTGCGCCTGGCGCCGGCGGCGATCGCAGGCCCGCTCGCCGCTCGGATCGTGCGCCGGTGGAACCGCCGCAACACCATGCTCGCCATGGACGCGCTGCGGGCGGGTGCGATCGCACTGGTGCCCTTCGTCCACGCTCTGTGGTGGATCTACCTCTGGGCCTTCGTGGTGGAGGCGGCCAGCCTGGTGTTCCTGCCGGCGCGGGATGCGTCGATCCCGGACCTCGTCGCGGACGAGGACCTGCCCAAGGCCAATGGCCTGATCCTCGGGTCGTCCTACGGGACGATCCCGCTCGGTGCAGCCGCGTTTGCCCTCGTGTCGTTGCTGGCGGCCGGCAGCGTGAGCACGTCCTCGCCCCGAGGGGTGGCGCCGACGTTCTGGGTGGACGCAGCTACCTACGTGGTCTCGTTCGCCATGCTGAGCCGGATCCGGGGACTCGCCGCGGCACCGGCCCGTGCCGTTCCACCGCACCAGGGCGAGCACCCGAGCGGGTTCCTCTCGGCCTTTCGCATCCCCCTCGTGCGGGCGGTGGCGCCGGCCGCCCTGTCCGTCTCCTTGGGCATCGGGGCCCTCTTCTCTCTCGGGATCGTCTTCGTGCGGGGCGTGCTGCACGCGACCGACATCCAGTTCGGTGTGCTCGTCGCCCTGTTCGGCGTGGGTGCGGCCATCGGCCTGGTGGTGCTTGGCCGACTGCGTTTCCACGGCATGACGGGGGTGCTCTGGTGCGTCGCCGGTCAGGGAGTCGTCATCGCCGGGATGAGCCTGTCCCCGGGCGTTCCGCTCACCTATCTCGGCGCTACGGCCTTCGGCGCGTTCACGGCGGCCTGCCTGGCCGGCGCAATGAGCCTGCTCCAGGAGCGCCTCGACGGCGAGGAGCGGGTCCTCGCCTTCGCCGCCTTCCACGTGGTCATACGAGTGGGTCTCACCCTCGCTGCCCTCGGTGCCGGGTTGGCCGCCGATCAGCTCGAGGGGGTGCGGTGGCCCGTCCTCGGCATGCTGCCTCCCGCCCGGGTGGTGCTGATGTGCTCGGGCCTGTTCGTTGTCGCCTCGGCCATTGTCACCTGGCTCAAGTTGCGACGGCAGCCCGTCGCCATCGGTCCTAGGGATGACGTCGCCGGCGTTGTCGTGTCCCTGCCGGATTATCCGCTCGCTGGTCCCGGGCCCACCCGAGCGCTCTCCGACGACGGTCGTTCCGAACCGGGCCCGTTCGTGTTGCCACGTCGGCCGCCCGGCGGTTGAGCAACGGAGAGAACTCCTCGGTCTGCCGAACGGTGCGTTGTCGTCAGGGATACTCTTGCGCCGTGTCCGAGCGGGTAGCGTCGCTGCGTAGCCTCGTGCTGATCAGGCCGGAGCTGGAGCCGATCCGCTTGGACGGCTCGGTCGAGGATGCTGTGCTCCTGACGGCCGACGGCTTGCACCTGAGTGCCCGCTGGTGGCGACGCCCGGAGCGGGCGCGGGCAGCGGTGGTCCTGGTGCACGGTTTCGGCGCGTCCAAGGAGGACGGCGGGATTCGGGCGCTCGCATCCGATCTCCATGGGGCCGGCTTCGACGTGCTGACCTACGACGCGCGCGGCCACGGCGCGTCAGAGGGCAACTGCACCGTGGGCGGCGAGGAGCGCCTGGACGTGGCTGCGGCCGCGGCCCTGGCCGCCGAGGGGGGCCAGCCGGTGGTGCTCGTGGGCGTCTCCATGGGCGCCATCGCCGTCTTCTGCCACGTGGCCTCGATGGCCGATGAGGCCCGGCCAGCGCCGGCGGCCTCGCTGGCAGCCTCACCGGTGTCGCCGGCGTCGCCGCCGGTAGGCGGGGGCGGGACCCCGATCGCCGGGATCGTCGCAGTCAGCGCGCCGGCTCGCTGGCGGATGTCGCCCAGCCTCGTGGGGCTCGCCATCGTCGCCCTGACGAGGACCAAGCTCGGGCGCTGGGTCATGCTCCACCGCCTCGGCGTGCGCATCAACACCGGATGGGTGCTTCCCGACCCTCCGCTGTCGGCCATCAGTCATATGGGCGTGCCGGTGGCGCTGGTCCACGGCCGCCGCGATCGTCTGATCCGGGCGGCCGAGGCGCGACTGTTGTTCGACGGGGCCGCAGAGCCGCGCCGCCTCGATGTCGTCGCCCGCATGGGGCACGGGATCGACGACGCGGCGCGCGGGGCCGTGGTCGAGGCGATCGACTGGGTGATGGACGTCCCGAGCGGCGAGGTTCCCGCCGCCAACGGCTAGCGCTGGCGAGGAGGGTCGGCGCCGGCTATCCCCACCACCACGCCAATCCGGTGAGCGGGCCGGTGTGGACGATCATCACGGGCCCGAAGGAAGCGACGAAGGCCGTCGCCGGCTCCACCTCGGAGCGCACCACGTCGATCATGCGCTGGGCGGACTCGGGGTCGGCGGCATGGAGGGCGGCGACGTGCAGCGGCGCACCTCGGACCTTGGATCGCCGCCAGTGGCTCAAGAGCTGCTCGAGAGCGGCGTCGCGGCTGAGCGAGGGGCGCAGGGGGCGGATGCCGCCCTGGTGGAACTCGAAGAGGGGGCGCAGGCCGAGATAGGTGCCGGCTCTCCCTGCGATGTCGGGGAGGCGACCGCTGCGAACCAGGTACTTGAGCGTGTCCACGGCGGCGACGAGGCGGACCCGGCTGCTCACGAGGCGGGCTCTGGCCACCACCTCGTCGAGGGGGGCGCCGTTCTGGGCGGCCTCCGCCGCCGCCAGCACGACCAGGCCCTCGGCCCCGGCGGCCGTGGAGGTGTCGACGACCTGCACCTGCCCGTCCAAGGACTCGGCCGCGAGCAGGGCGGCCTTGTGGGTGCTGCTCATGCGCTCGGAGACTGTGAGCACCACCACGCCGTCCCCTGACTGGCGCGCCTCGATGGCCTCGCCGAATGCTCCCGGGGCCGGTCCGGCGGTGTGGACACCCTCGTCGATCCGGCGCACGACCTCCTCGAGAGTGACCTGATCGTCCGAGTACGTCGTGCCCCCGATGGTCAACCGCATCGGCACCACGGTGATGTCGAGCCGCTCGGTCAGGCCCTTGTCAAGGGAAGCGGCACTGTCGGTGATGACGGCTACGGCCATGACCTCTCGGTTCGTGCGATGAGCGCGGACGGGGGCGCTGGCATGTGAGCGGCTAGGAGATCACCTCAGTACGTCCCGGTCAAGAACCAGGCGACAGAGGTACGTATCCAGTCGCGAACGGCCCTCCGGCGGCCCGTTGCCGAGGAGGCGCTTGGCCAGGAGTGGGACGACTATCGCTGCACCAGTCCAGGCTCCCCTCCGACCCCGAGTCGCGGCCAACGCCGGGGCCAGCCCCAGCATCGCCAGGAAACTTCCCAGCGCCGTGTGGCCGCTGAGCCTACCGCCCGCCAGCCCGACCGCCAGCACGGCCGTGCCCTCGGGCGCCAGCACCAGGAGGCCGCCCAGCGCCGGGGAGATGCCCCGTCCGCCGGCGCCGGCCAGGAAGGGCGACCAGTTGTGGCCCACCACGCCGAGCCCGGCAGCCCCGGCGCCCAACTCGGGCCGGCGTCGCCCGGCCAGGATCGGCCCGAGGGCGCCCTTGGCCAGCTCGAGGCAACCGACCACGGCGAGCGGGCCGAAGCCGGCCACGCGGTAGAGCGAGGTGCCCGAGACAGTGCCCGAACCCGTCGTGCGCAGGTCGACGCCCCGGAGCCGTCGGGCGGCCAGATTCGAGAACGGGATCGACCCGGCGAGGAAGGCCGCGGCCAGCACGGACCACGGGGGGGAGTCGTCCCGATGCACCCCGTCAGCATTCCCGACCTTGGCGGCGACAAACAAGCCGCCCGGCCGCAGGCTCAGGAGGGCTGCTGGGTCACCGTCGCCGGCTTGGCCCGCGACGACCAGTGGAGGCTGAACCCCTCGCCGTGCAGCGCCCGCCGGAACCACATGGCCGACACCACGATGGCCGACCCGATGGCGAAGAGGGAGGCTGCCGTCTTCAGCAGGACGAATGACTTCACCGAGTACGTGAGCAGCAGCCAGAGCGTGAGGCTGGCGTTGCTGAGGAAGACGAACGTCCACAGGAGCGACACCCGCAGGAAGAACTTGCGGACGAAGGGCTGGCGCAGCAATGCGGGGTCGAGCGGACAGAAGTCCTGGGCCAGGCGCTCAGCCAGCGGGCGTCCCGCCGGGACCGAGACGAGGAAGGCGCCGGCGACGAGGAACGTCCCCAGGGTCGGCTGGAGGAAGTAGACGAAGGCGCTGCCGGTGGCCATGGCCAGCGCCGTGCGCACGGTGAGCAGCGCACAGGCCAGCACCAGCATCCCCGGTACTGGCCGGCCCGTCACCACGCGGCGAGCCACCGCCACATAAGAGAAGCCCACCGTGGCGAGCAGGGCGCCACGCAGGCCGAGGAGCGAGAGCATCACGTAGAACAGCACCACCGGACCGACGGTGCTCTCCACCAAGCTCGGCAACGCGTGCCGAAGGAAGGCTCGAGGTGCAGGGAGGTGAATGGTGTTCGCAGCGAGAGGCAAGGAATGTTCTTCCGAATGCGAGGAGCCAGGTCGCCAGGCTGGCCGGGCAGGTCCATCACCCGTAGGCGCCGTCCGTGTGGCCAACCGTACACCCATATGGCTCTGATGGTTCGACAGCATCCATACCCACACCTGCGGCTCTCATGCGCTCGGGCGTTTAGGTTTTGTTACGTGCGCTTCTCCCTCGAGCAGTCGATCGCCGCGCCCCGCGACGCGGTGGAGGCCGCCTTCCTCGACCCCGGGTTCTACGCTGCGCTCGGAGAGCTCTCCGCCATTCGCCCCCCGGAGGTCCTGGAGCAGCGCGTGGAAGGCCCTGACGGCAACCTCGTCCACCTCCGCGTCCAGTACGCCTTTGCGGGGAACCTTTCGGGACCGGCCCGAGCCGTGCTCGATCCCGATCGTCTGACGTGGGTCGACCATTCGACGTTCGATCGGGGCGCGCACCGCATCGACTTCGAGATCGTGCCCGATCATTACGCGGATCGTCTGCAGTGTGAGGGTTGGTACCGGTTCGAGCCGGATGGCGAGCAGGCCACCCGCCAGCTGATGGGGGGCGATCTCCGGGTCCGATACCCCGTCGTGGGTGGACTCGTCGAGCGGGCGATCATCGTCGGGATGCGCCAGCACCTCGGTGAAGAGGCCCGGATCCTCGAGCGGTGGTTGCGAGACAGCGGCCAGGTCGTCAGGGACAAGGGTTAGCGGGCCTACGGGCCGCGTCAGGACGGCGCGCGGCCCGAGACAGCATCCGCGGCGCGGCGGCGGGTCACCACTACCGTCGTTGATCGGTGCCCTGGCAGCTCGACTCGTTCTCACGTTCTCTCACCGGAGCCGCTCCTGGCACGGTCGAGGCCTATGGCCGGGACGTGGCGGCGTTCGTGGCCTGGGCCGAGCGGGGGGACCTTCACGGGCCGGACGCGATCGATCGGCTCCTCCTGCGGCGGTACCTCGCCTACCTCGCCACCCGCGGGTACGCCCGCAACACCATCGCCCGCAAGGCCGCCGCCCTCCGTCGCTATTTCGGCTGGCTCCGGCGGAGCGGCGCGTTGCCGTCGGATCCCGCCCGGCGGCTGTCAGCGCCCGCGGGTGAGGACCGGCTCCCGCGGGTGCTCACCCGGACCGAGGTCGAGGCCATGCTCGACACACCGGCAGCCCGGGCCGCCGCCGTACCTGACGCCGTGCGACGTCGTGACGACGCCGTGCTCGAGCTTCTCTACGGCAGCGGGCTTCGGGTCTCAGAGCTGACGGGCCTCGACCTCGGCGACGTCGATCTGTCCTCGGGCATCGTCGTGGTCTGGGGAAAGGGGTCCAAGCAGCGGCGGGTGCCCATGCACGCCGCCTGCGTCGAAGCCCTCCGGGCATGGTTGGCCGAGGGCCGGGAGTCGTTGGTCCGCCCGAGCTCTCCCGCCGGTGCCATCTTCCTGAACGCCAGGGGGAACCGGCTGGGACCGCGGGACGTCCGGCGCATCCTCGACCGTCGTTCGAGGATTCCGACCCACCCCCACGCCCTCCGGCACAGCTTCGCCACCCATCTGCTCGACGGGGGCGCCGATCTTCGGGTGGTCCAGGAGCTGCTCGGCCACGCCAGCCTGCAGACCACCCAGGTGTACACCCACGTCAGCAAGGATCACCTGGTCACCGTCTACGAGAAGACCCACCCCCGAGCATGACGGCGGCGGTGGCCCCCCCAGTCCTGAGCGGGGCGCCACCCGTCCGTTCGGTAAGCTCGACCAGTCGGGCCGGTCCTCCGGCCGGCGAGACCATCACCCGTGCGTGCCCACGGTCGCCCTTCGGGGCGCTGCGCGCGGGGTCGGACAACCGATGGGAAGGAGCCAGCAGTGGCCGTCGTGACCATGAAGCAGTTGCTGGAGGCCGGGGTGCACTTCGGCCACCAGACCCGGCGCTGGAACCCGAAGATGCGCCGTTTCATCTTCGGGGAGCGCAACGGTATCTACATCATCGACCTCAATCAGACGCTGAAGCGCATCGAGGTCGCCTACTCCTTCGTCCGGGACCTCGTGGCCGGCGGTGGGACGGTGCTGTTCGTCGGCACCAAGAAGCAGACCCAGGACGCCATCTCGTCCTATGCCAACGAGTCCGGCATGCCGTACATCAACGAGCGATGGCTCGGGGGCATGCTCACCAACTTCGCGACCATCAGCGGTCGGGTGAAGAAGATGCAGGAGTACGAGCGCATGAAGGCGGCGGGTGACTTCGACGCCATGCCGAAGAAAGAGGCCCTCATCCTCTCCCGGGAGCTCGACAAGCTCCAGCGCAACCTGGGTGGAATCCGCACCATGAGCCGGCTCCCCGACGCCATCTTCGTGATCGACACGAAGAAGGAGCACATCGCCGTCACCGAGGCCAACAAGCTCGGCCTGCCGATCCTGGCGGTCGTCGACACCAACTGCGACCCCGACATCATCCAGTACGTCATCCCCGGCAACGACGACGCCATCAGGGCGGGCACGCTCATGTGCCGCATCGTGTCCGACGCCGTCAAGGAGGGCAGCTTCATCGCCTCCCGGACCGGCGGCGCGGCGGCGGGCGGACCTCCTTCCGCGCCGGACCCAGCGGCGGAGGAACGGCGGGCTCGCGAGCAGGTCGAGGCGCGTCGCCAGGCGGCGGTCCAGGCCCAGGAGCGAGAGATGCGGCTGGCCCAGCAGGCCCGCAATCGCCCGGCGAGCCCACCCCCGGCGAGCTCGGCACCGGCCAACCCGGCACCGGCCAACCCGGCACCGGCGCCCGATGGCGAGTCGTCGAAGGCGCCGGCCCAGTCCACCGCGAACCAGTCCACCGCGAACCCGTCCACCGCAACCGAGCCGGCTGGCGCCCCCGCCGAGGCCCAGGAGCACTAGCGATGCCCGAGTTCACAGCCAAGGACGTTCAAGCCCTACGCCGGGCGACCGGTGCCGGGATGCTCGATGCCCGGCGAGCCCTGCAGGAGACCGACGGGGATGTCGAGGGTGCCAGGCGCTGGCTGCGGGAGCAGGGGCTGGCCAGCTCCAGTCGCCGCAGCGACCGACCCAGCTCCCAGGGCGCGGTGTCGGTCGTCGTCGACGGCCCCGGCGCGATCGTCGAGCTGCGGTGCGAGACCGACTTCGTGGCCAAGTCGGCCGAGTTCGTGCGCCTGGTCGAAGAGCTCACTCAGCTGGTGGCTGCCAAGGGCGAGGAGGCTGTGGCCGAGCGACAGGGAGACGTCGACGAGCTGAAGGTGACGCTCAAGGAGAACATCGGGGTCGGCCGGGTCGTCCGCTTTCTCCCGGCCGACGGGGCGATCCTGGACAGCTACCTCCACATCCAGAACGGGAGGGGCGTGAACGCCGTCCTGGTCGAGATGGTGGGGGGCTCCAAGGAGCTCGCCCACGAGGTGGCGGTCCACATCGCCTTCGCCCGACCTACGTACCTGTCCCGGGAGGACGTCCCTGCGAGCGAGGTCGAGACCGAGCGGGCGACCATCGAGAGCATCAGCCGCAAGGAGGGAAAGCCCGAGGCGGCCTTGCCCAAGATCGTGGAAGGCCGGCTCACAGGCTGGTTCAAGGAGCGGTGCCTGCTCGAGCAGCCGTACGCACGGGACGAGAAGCAGACGGTCGCCCAGCTGGTCGGCGAGGCGAGGGTGACCCGCTTCGCCCAGGTGGAGGTCGGGGTCTGAGTGCTCCACGCCCGCCAGCAGCCCGGCTCTCCGCGCTGGCGACGTGTGGTCCTGAAGATCTCGGGGGAGGCGCTTGCCAGCTCGGCGTCCGACGAGACGATCGACGGGGTCGTCGTCGAGCGCATGGCAGCCGAGATCGCCGCCGCCCGGTCCGACCTCCAGGTCGAGCTGGCGGTGGTGATCGGGGGCGGCAACATCTGGCGGGGGACGACCGGCGCCGGCACGGGGATGGACCGGGCCACCTCCGACTACATGGGAATGCTGGCCACGGTGATCAACGCCCTGGCCCTTCAGGACGCCATCGAACGCCAGGGCCAGCCGACGAGGGTCCTCTCGGCCATCGAGATGGCCGAGGTCGCCGAGCCCTACATCCGCCGGCGGGCCATCCGGCACCTGGAGAAGGGACGGGTCGTCATCTTCGCCGCCGGGATGGGCAACCCGTACTTCACCACCGACACCCCGGCGGCCCTCAGGGCGGCGGAGATCGAGGCGGAGGCCATCCTCAAGGGCACCCACTCCGGGGTCGACGGGGTCTACAGCGCCGATCCCAAGATCGACCCGGACGCGGTCCGATTCGACCAGATCTCGTTCATGGAGGTCGTCTCTCGCGACCTCAAGATCATGGACCTCACCGCTGTGACCTTCTGCAAGGACAACGGCCTTCCCATCCTCGTCTTCGACCTCATGAGCGAGGGGAACATCGGTCGCGCCCTTTCGGGGGAGCCGATCGGTACGCTTATCACGTGATGGACGACTCACTCATCGGTGTCGCCCTGGCCGAGGCCCGCGAGAAGATGGGCAAGGCGGTGAGCCACACTCAGGCCGAGTTCGGAGGCGTGCGGACGGGGCGGGCGACGCCAACGCTGGTGGAGAAGCTCAAGGTCGAGTACTACGGGTCGGAGGTGCCCCTCCAGCAGTTGGCCGGCTTCAGCGTGCCCGACGCGCGGCTGCTGGTCATCTCTCCCTACGACAAGGGTTCTCTCAAGGCCATCGAGAAGGCCATCCTCCATTCCGATCTCGGGATCACCCCGTCGAGCGACGGGCAGGTGATCCGTCTGGCCTTCCCGCCCCTTACCGAGGAGCGGCGCAAGGAGCTGGTGAAAGTCGTGCGTCACAAGGCCGAGGACGGCAAGGTCGCCACCCGCAACCTGCGACGAGCAGCGCGCCACGACCTGGAGGCGCTGGAGCACGACGGGGACATCTCCTCTGACGAGCTCGAGCGGGCCGAGAAGGAGCTCGAGAAGATCACGCATCACTACGTGGCCGAGATCGACCGCGTCCTGCAACACAAGGAGCAGGAGCTCCTCGACATCTGACCGTCGCGACACAGGGCGCTGGAGCACGAGACCGGCCCACGGGCCGGCCCGACGACAGGAGAGCCACCATGGACCAGCACGAGGACACGCAAGGGCGGCCGCCGAGACCGAGTCACGGGGACGACATCCGCATCATCGGCTCCGAGGAAGCGGGGTCGACAGCGAGTGTCGACCTGACCCGGCCGCTGCTGTCGGCGGTGGACTCGGCCGATCGGGGCCCCGGCGGTGAGGGAAGCCAGGGGGAGCGGCCCGGCGCGGGTGCCGACGACGACCTCAGCGATTGGGCGAGCCCGCGGGCGCAGGCAGGCGGCCGCACCTTCGAGCTCGACGATCTCGATGACCCTGAGCAGACCGGGCCCTTCCAGAGCCAGCCGCCGAAGTCGCCACCGTCGAGGCCCGGCCGGCAGACGCCCTCGACGCCGGTGTCGCCCCGGCAGGGCCGGCCCCGGGGAGGCGATCTCACGACGCGGGTCCTGACCGGACTGGGCATCGGGCTGGCCGCCGTCATCCTGTTCCGGCTGGGCTCGCTCACGTCGCTCGTCCTCGTCCTGCTCATCGTCACGGCTGCCGCGGCCGAGCTGTTCGGCGTCCTCCGCCGCGCCGGGTACCGTCCCGCCACCCTGGTGGCACTGGTGGCGACCGTCGGGATACTCATCGGCGCCTATATGAAGGGCGAGGCCGCCATCCCGCTGGTCCTCGGGCTCGTGGTCGTGTTCACCCTCCTCTGGTACCTCGTGGGCGTGGTGAGAGAACGGCCGACGGTCAACGTGGCCGTGACCCTCCTCGGCTTCATGTGGGTCGGGTTCCTCGGGTCGTTCGCCGCACTCCTCCTCGACCCGAGGATGTTCCCCAACCGCCACGGTGTGGCGCTGCTCCTCGGCGCCGCGGTGGTGACCGTCGGGTACGACGTGGGGAGCTTCCTCGTGGGTGGCCGGTTCGGCCGCCACCATCTCGCTCCCGCCATCAGCCCCAACAAGACCTGGGAAGGGTTGATCGGTGGCACGCTCGCCAGCGTGCTCGTGGGCGCGGTCGTCGTGAGCCAGATCAGCCCGTGGAACACGGCGAGGGGCGTCGCCCTCGGCCTGGTCGTGGCCGTGGCGGCGCCGCTGGGCGACCTGTGTGAGTCGCTGCTCAAGCGCGACATGGGGGTCAAGGACATGGGCTGGATCCTTCCCGGGCATGGGGGCGTCCTGGACCGGGTGGACGCCCTGCTCTTCGTCGTCCCCGCGACGTACTATCTGGTGCGCCTCATCAACTTCGGCGGTTAACGACCGCATGACCACCGTCAGCCTCGTCGGCTCAACGGGCTCGATCGGCACCCAGGCGATCGACGTCGTCCACGCCGATCCCGGTGCCCTCGAGATCATCGCCCTCGGTGCCAACCGGTCGGTCGACCAGCTCGCGGCCCAGGCCCGCCAGCTCCGGCCCCGGCAGGTCGCGGTGGCCGACGCCAGCGCCGCCCCTCGATTGCGCGCGCTGGTTCCCCCCGGCACCGAGGTGCTCGCCGGACCGGATTCGCTGCCCGCTATCGCCGCCGCCGCCGACGTGGTGGTCAACGGCGTGGTCGGGTTCGCCGGGCTGCCGGTGACGCTCGCCGCGCTCGAGGCCGGTCGACGCCTCGCCCTGGCCAACAAGGAGTCGCTCATCGCCGCGGCCCCTGTCGTCGAGCGAGCCCGGGCAACACCCGGAGCCGAGATCCTGCCCGTCGACTCCGAGCACTGTGCGCTCCATCAGTGCTTGCGAGCCGGCTCGGGCGCGGTCAGCGAGCTCGCCCGGATCGTGCTCACCGCCAGCGGGGGACCGTTCCGGGGTCGCAAGCGCGCCGATCTGTCCTCGGTGACCCTCGACGAGGCGCTCGCCCATCCGACCTGGAGCATGGGACCGAAGATCACTGTCGACTCGTCGACTCTCATGAACAAGGGTCTGGAAGTGATCGAGGCCCATGCGCTGTTTGGCATCGGGTACGAGCGCATCGAGGTGATCGTGCACCCGCAGTCGGTGGTGCACTCGATGGTGGAGTTCTGTGACGGGGCCACGGTCGCCCAGCTGTCACGTCCGGACATGCGGCTGCCGATCGGCTACGCCCTTCACTATCCGGCGCGACTGCGTGAGCCCTTCGGCGTGATCGACTGGACCCGCCTCGACAAGCTCGACTTCGAGCAGCCCGACGTGGACGCGTTCGCCTGCCTGGGCCTCGCCTACGAGGCCGGCCGGATGGGAGGGGCGGCGCCGGCTTGGCTGAACGCCGCCAACGAGGTGGCGGTCTCGGCGTTCCTCGAGGGCACGTTGTCATGGCTCGGCATCGCCGAGGTGGTGGAGGACGCCCTGCAGGCCTATACGCCGGTGGACCTGCATAACGTGGACGACGTGCTCGAGGTCGATCAACAGGCGCGCCGGGCCGCGGCCCTCGCCGTGCAGCGCAGGTGTCACGCGGCGTGAGCGACGACCTCGACTCGCCATCCCCGGAGCCGGGACCGCCGCCAGGGCCGCCTCCGGGACCGCCCCCGGGGGCCCCGTCCGGGCCGGCCGGGAACCGGCGTCGACCCCCGGTGCCCTTGACCGACCCAGCCGAGCAGCGCCGGGCGGTGGTGCGCCTACTGCTCGTGGTGGGCGCGGGCGTGGCGGCTGCGGTGCTGACCGGCACCACGGGCACCCTCACCGTCGTGCTCGCCATCGTGATCATGATCATGCTCCACGAGCTCGGCCATTTCGCCACGGCCAAGTGGGGCCACATGAAGGTGACCGAGTACTTCCTCGGCTTCGGCCCCCGCCTCTGGTCGATCCACCGGGGCGAGACGGAGTACGGGGTCAAGGCCATTCCCGCGGGTGGCTACGTGAAGATCATCGGGATGAGCAATCTCGAGGAGGTCGACCCCGCCGACGAGCCCCGGACCTACCGCCAACAGCCCTTCGGGCGGCGGCTCTCGGTGGCCGTGGCCGGCTCGGCTGTGCACTTCATCCTGGCCTTTCTCATCCTGTGGGTGCTCTTCTCGTTCGTGGGCGTGCCTGACGGCAAGAAGGTCGCGGTCGGCGGTTTCACCACGATCGAAGGAACCGGCAGCCCGGCCAAGCAGGCCGGCCTCCAGCCTGGCGACGTGTTCGTCTCCGTCGACGGCAAGGCTCTTTCCTCGCCCGACCAGCTGCAGTCGTACATCCAGTCCCACGCCGGCCAGCCCGTGACCGTGGTGGTCAAGCGGCACGGCGAGACGCAGACGATCAGGGTGACGCCGATCGACGAGCGCACCGTCAAGGTGCAGGGCCAGCCAGCGCCACAACCGTCCTCCACCCCCTACGGGATCATCGGTGTCCAGCTGAGCTCGCCGGTTCAGACGGTCAACCCGATCGTCGCCGTGGGCCGGTCGACCACCGAGGTCGGCACGTTCTCCTGGGAGACGCTCAAGGCGCTCGGGAGCGTGTTCTCCCCCCACGGCATCAGCAACTACACCCACCAGGTGACAAGTCCCACGGGGAACCAGAACCAGCAGGCGTCGTCGTCGTCCAACAGCCCGCGGCTGGAATCACCGATCGGGATCGTCCGCCTGGCGTCGCAGGCCTCCCACGCCGGCCTTCGCGACGTCCTGACCCTGCTCTTCAGCATCAACGTGTTCGTCGGTTTGTTCAACCTCTTCCCCATGCTGCCCCTGGACGGCGGCCACGTCGCCATCGCCGTGTACGAGCAGGCCCGCTCGCGGCGGGGACGCCGCTACCACGTGGACGTGGCCAAGCTTCTGCCTGCCACCTACCTGGTCTTCCTCGTCTTGGTCGTGCTCGGGGTGACGGCCCTGTACATGGACGTCACCCATCCGCTCGCGAACCCATTCCAGTGAGGATCCGATGACTCGACCCGCTGTCATCGCCGGCGCCCGCCGGCCCACCCGCAGGATCACGGTGGGCGATGTCGCCGTCGGAGGCGGCGCACCCATCAGCGTGCAGTCGATGACGATCACCAAGACCGCCGATGTGGAGGGCACGCTCTCGCAGATCTACGCCCTGGCGGGGGGTGGGGCGGACATCGTGCGGTGCACGTGCAACGAGGCGGAGGCGGCCGAGGGGTTGGCCCGTATCGTGCCCCGCTCGCCGGTGCCGATCGTGGCCGACGTCCACTTCCACTACGAGATGGCCCTGGCGGCGCTGGAGGCGGGCGTGCACTGCCTCCGGCTCAACCCGGGCAACCTCCGCAAGCCGGAGGAGATCAAGCTGGTGGCCAACGAGGCCAAGGACCGGGGCGTGCCGATCCGCATCGGCGTGAACGCGGGGTCGCTGCATCCCCAGCTCTACAAGAAGCACGGCGGCGCCACGCCCGAGGCCCTGGTCGAGTCCGCCCTCATGGAGCTGGCGTACTTCGACGAGGTCGACTTCCATGACGTGAAGATCTCCGTCAAGGCGTCGAACGTTCCCCTCATGATCGAGGCCTACCGTCAGCTGGCCGACACGGTCGACCACCCGCTGCACCTCGGTGTGACGGAGGCGGGGCCCCCGCCTGCCGGCCTGCTGAAGGCCACCGCCGGCATCGCCACGCTCCTCGCCGAGGGGATCGGCGACACCATCCGGTACTCGCTGACGGCTGATCCGGTCGAGGAGGCTCGGGCCGGTCGCCAGCTGCTAGAGGCGCTCGGGCTCAGGGAGCGCAAGGGCCTGGACCTGATCGCCTGTCCGTCGTGCGGCCGGGCCGAGATCGACGTGATCGGTGTGGCCAAGACGGTCCAGGATGCGATGGTGGACCGCAACCTCCCGATCCAGGTGGCGGTGATGGGCTGCGTCGTCAACGGACCCGGCGAGGCCAGGGAGGCCGATCTCGGCATCGCCGCCGGCCGCCGACGGGGCCACCTGTTCATCAAGGGCAAGATCGTCCGCGTCGTGCCCGAGGACGAGATGGTCGCCGCGCTCGTCGCCGAGGCCGAGCACCTGGCGGCCGAGGGGATCGAGGCGCGGCTGGCGGCGGCCGACGCCAGCGCCGAGGCGGAGGCCGAGGCCGACCGCCGGGCCCTCCTGGACGACCGGGGCGCCGACGTCAACCACAGCGAGACCAAGGTGGACCTCATCCGCAAACAGCTCTCGCACGAGGAGGACGCGCACTAGACAGGGGCGGTGGACTTCGACCTGCGGCCGGTCACCGAGGAGGAGATCCCGACCTTCCTGCGGTGCGCGGAGGGGGCTTTCGGCGTCCAGCTGGACGACGAGGCGGTCGACATCGAGGCGGCGGCGATCGAGGTGGACCGGAGCCTGGCGGTGTTCGACGGGGACGACATCGTCGCCACCGCCGGTGCCCACAGCTTCGAGCTGACGATGCCGGGTCTCGGCATCGCCGGCGCCGCAGGCGTGTCGTACGTCGGCGTCCAACCGACACATCGGCGGCTCGGGCTCCTGCGGGCGATGATGCGCCGCCAGCTCGACGACGTGCGCGATCGGGGCGAGGCCCTGGCTGTGCTCACGGCCAGCGAGGGTGGCATCTACGGTCGCTTCGGGTACGGACCGGCGACGTTCGTTGCCGCCTACGAGATCGAGCGGCCGACCGGGCTGGCCCGAGGGCCCGAGGGCACCATCCGGCTGGTCTCGAGGGAAGTCGCCGCCGGCGCCTTCCCGACGATGTACGACAACGTCCGTCGTCGACAGCCGGGCGAGGTCGGCCGGGCGCAGCCATGGTGGGACAGCTTCTTCCACGACCTCGAGGGCCGTCGCAGCGGTGCCGGGCCGCTGTTCCACGCCGTTCGTGCCGGTCCGGGGGGCGAGCTCGACGGCTATGTGTCGTACCGGTTCGACCGCCGCGGGGAGGGCGGGGAGCTCGATGCTGGGACGGTCCGGGTGGAGGAGCTGTGCGCGGCGGGCGGGGCGGCCTACGCCGACCTGTGGGCGTTCGTGTGCGACATCGACCTCACCCGTAGCGCCCACCTCCGTGGTCGCCGGCTGGACGAGCCGGTGCGCTGGATGCTGCGGGACTCTCGCCGCCTCCGCCTGGCCGGGATGCAGGACCACCTGTGGGTGCGCCTCGTCGATCTGCCCGCGTCGCTCGAAGCTCGGCGCTACCCGGTGGAGGGCTCGATCGTCCTGGAGGTCGACGACGCCTTCTGCCCGTGGAACGACGGGGCGTGGCGCCTGGAGGCGGGTCCTTCGGGGGCCGAGGCGCGGTCGGTCACCGGAGACGGCGCGGACCTCCTTCTCGGGGCCGGCGAGCTGGGATCCGCGCTGCTCGGTGGGCTGACCTTCTCCGAGCTGGCGCGGGCGGGCCGGGTGGCGGAGCGGGTGCCGGGCGCTGCGGCGCGGGCGGACGCCATCTTCGGGTGCGACCCGCCTCCCTTCTGCGCGACCGAGTTCTGACCGGGGAGGGCAGGCCGGCGCTCAGTACGCCCGGCCCACGACCGCCACGTCGTCGGCCAGCAGGCAGCGGACGGACACGCCGGCGCCGGCCAGCTCTGCTTCTCCTTCGACTCCCACGTTGCGCCAGGGCAACCGGGCGAAGCCGTCCTTTGCCGCCTCCCTGGCCTCCGCGACCGTCGAGACTTCTACGGTCCGGTCGTCGCGCCGGGACTCGGCCTCGGCCAGCAGGTCGCCCTGGGCGGCGTCCAGGGCCTCGCCCACCGAGGCCACCGCCTGGTCGAGGGCCACGGCGGTCCGATCACCGTTGTCCCGGCGGATGAGGGACACCTTCCCGGCCGCCAGCTCCCGGGGTCCGACCTCGATGCGCACGGGCACGCCCTTCAGCTCCCAGTCGGTGACGCGGCGTCCGTAGGAGGTGTCGGTCGCAGCGTCGAGCTCGACGCGATGTCCGGCAGCCGCCAGCTCGGCGGCCAGCGCCTCGGCCGCGGGCCCGGTCCCGTCCTCGTCCCGGACCAGCACCACGACCACCTGGATCGGGGCCAGGCGGGGCGGCAGGCGCAGGCCGTTGTCGTCGCCGTGGGCCATGACCAGGCCGCCGACCATGCGCGTCGAGACGCCCCACGACGTCTGCCAGCCGTACGTCGACTCTCCGGTCCGCGACTGGAACTCGATCCCGAACGCACGCGAGAAGTTCTGTCCGAGCTCGTGGCTGGTGCCCATCTGCAGCGCCTTCCCGTCGGTCATCATGGCCTCGCAGGTCCAGGTGGTGGTGGCGCCCGCGAAGCGCTCCCGGTCGGTCTTGCGACCGGTCAGCACGGGGATGGCCAGGACCCGGACCATGACGTCGCGGTAGACATCGTCCAGGATCCGCAGTGCGTAGCGTCGGGCCTCGTCCTCGGTCTCGTGCACGGTGTGGCCCTCCTGCCACAGGAACTCCGTGGTGCGCAGGAACAGCCGGGGCCGCAGCTCCCAACGCACCACGTTGGCCCACTGGTTCACGAGGAGCGGGAGATCCCGATAGCTCTGGAGCCACTTGGCGAAGTAGCCGGCGATGATCGTCTCGCTCGACGGACGGATGACCGCCGGCTCCTCCAGCTTCCTGCCGCCCCCGTGGGTGACGACGGCCAGCTCGGGGCTGAACCCCTCGACGTGCTCGGCCTCCCGGTGCACGAAGGACTCGGGAATGAGCAGCGGGAAGTAGACGTTTTTGGCGCCGGCCGCCTTTATCCGGGTGTCGAGCTCCTCCTGCATGCGCTCCCAGATGGCGTAGCCGTAGGGCCGGATGACCATGGTGCCCCGCACGGGGCCGTTGTCGGCGAGCTCGGCCTTGGCGACGACGTCCTGGTACCACCGGGGGAAGTCGTCCGCTCGAGGCGTGAGAATGGGGGCACGGGCCACCAGGCGATGCTATTGGAGACGCCTGCGGCTATTGGAGACGCCTGCGCCGCAGCGGCCAGTTCGAGGCTTCGGGGGCGGCAATTGGACGCGATCGACCAGGTCCGAAATCGGCCGGCATTGCTATACTACTCGGATAGCCGTTCAGTTCGAGGAAAGCCGTTCAGCAAGGCAGCTGTTCAGTTGTACAGGTCGAGCAGGGAGGCGTGGGCGGTGCCCACGCCTCTTGCATCAGCAAGGGCGGTCGTGACGAGACGAGAGGAGGTACGAGATGGGTCAGGCAAGACGAGCTCACGAGCTGATCGAGTCGGTTCTGTCCACCTCGGGCCTCGAGCTCGTGGACATCCAGGTCGGTGCCGGGCTCGTCCGGGTGACGGTGGACCGACCGGGTGGCATCGACCTTGAAGCCCTGAGCGAGATCAACCGGGCCCTTTCGGTCGCGCTCGACCGCGATGATCCAGTTCCCGGGGGGCGCTACACCCTCGAGGTCACCAGCCCGGGGGTCGAGCGGCCGCTACGCACGCCCGAGCAGTTCCTGCGTTTCGTCGGGACCGAGGTGAGCGTGAAGACGAGACCCGGGACCGACGGGGAGCGACGAGTCGCCGGCCGGCTGGCCCACGCCGACGGCTCCGGCGTGGTGATCACGGGCGCCGGCCTTCCCGACGACGGACGCCGGCTCGCCTACGCCGACATCGAGCGGGCCCGGACCACCTTCCAGTGGGGACCGACCGATCAGGGCCGTGGCGGCGGGCGTGGTGCCCGTCGGGGCCCGCATCGCCCCTCGCCACCCAAGACCAAGAAGGCCACGACGTCATGAGCAAGAGCACGAGCAACTTCGAGTTCCTGGAGGCACTCCAGCAGATCGCCCGCGACAAGGGCATAGGTGTCGACACGTTGCTCGACGCCCTGGCCAACGCGCTCGTCTCGGCGTACAAGCGCATGCCCGGCGCGGCCGAGGAGGCCGTGGTGACCGTCGACCCGCAGTCGGGCGAGATCCGGGTCTACGGTCAGGAGCTGGACGAGGACGGCAACGTCCTGCGGGAGTGGGACGACACACCCGACGACTTTGGGCGCATCGCGGCCCAAACGGCCAAGCAGGTGATCCTCCAGCGGATCCGGGAGGCGGAGCGGGACCTCAAGTACGAGGAGTACGCGGGGCGCGAGGGCGACATCGTCACCGGCATCATCCAGCAGAGCGACAATCGCTACACCCTCCTCGACCTGGGGAAGGTGGAGGCCCTGCTGCCACAGGCCGAGCAGGTGCCGTACGAGCGCTACGACCACGGCGCCCGCCTCAAGGCCTACATCGTCGAGGTACGCAAGACGACGAAGGGCCCGCAGATCGTGGTGAGCCGCACCCACCCGGGTCTCATCAAGCGCCTCTTCGAGCTGGAGGTCCCCGAGATCAGCAGCGGGGTCGTGGAGATCAAGGCGGCGGCCCGCGAGCCGGGGCACCGCACCAAGATCGCCGTGTGGTCGAACGACGCCAACGTCGACCCGGTGGGGGCCTGCGTCGGGGCCCGCGGCGCCCGCGTGCGGATGGTGACCAACGAGCTGCGAGGCGAGAAGGTCGACATCGTGCCCTTCTCCGAGGATCCGGCCGAGTTCGTGCTGCGGGCGCTCCAGCCGGCGAAGGTGAAGGAGGTTCGCCTCGACGACCAGACGGGCACGGCGACGGTGATCGTCCACGACTTCCAGCTCTCCCTGGCCATCGGCAAGGAGGGCCAGAACGCCCGCCTCGCGGCCCGCCTGACCGGTTGGCGGGTCGACATCAAGAGCGAGACCCAGCTGGCGGAGGAGGAGGCTGGCTACGGCGGCGAGGAGTGGGCCGAGGGCGAGTGGGTGCAGAACGAGGCAGGCGAACTGGTCTGGCAGCCCGCCGAGGGCGGCGAGGCGGTCTCGGCCGAGGCGTGGTCCCTCGGGGAGTCCCCTCCCGCCGCCGACCCCACCGACTCGGCCCCGTCGGCCGAGTCGAGCGAGTCCGCCCCTGCGGATCCTGCCCCGCCCGGGGCAGCCCCAGCCGGAGAGGAGGTCAAGGGGGGTGAGGTGGCCGCCCGCAAGGCGGTCGACGAAGAGGAGGCTCCCGCATAACGCCCCGCAGGACCTGTGTCGGGTGCCGCCGGACAGCGTCTCCAGAGGCACTGGTACGGGTCGTTCGCACCGGTGCGGGGGAGCTGGCCATAGGTCGGCACCTGCCGGGTCGGGGAGCGTGGGTGTGCGCCGAGACGAGCCGGTGCGTGGATCTGGCCCAGCGTCGGGACGGGTTCTCGCGGGCCCTGCGGGCGCCGGTCCAGCGGCTTGCGGTGGAGCGGTTGCAACAGGCGTTGGCCGCCGCTCCCAGCGGAACGGACGGGGTGGAGGACTAGTCAGCCGGGGGAGAGACCCGGGATAGCCGGGGCGTGTGGGAGGATAAGCACCCTCGGGCAGTTACGAGTCAAGAGAGGACTGAACCAGCAGTTGGCGAAGAAAATCCGAGTCTACGAGCTCGCTCGAGAGCTCGGCTTGACGAACAAGGAGGCGCTCGACCTCTGCGAGTCGCTGGGGATCGGGGTCAAGAGCCATTCCTCGAGCATCGAGGATGCCCAGGCTGACCGCGTCCGGCGCAAGGCCGACCGCGAGGGCCTCCGGCGGGCCGTGGCCCCCGAGGAGGCGCCCGCGCCGCCGCGGGCCGCCCCGCCGACCGCCGGGCCCGGCAGCCGCTCCACGCGGTCCGAGGACGCCGTCGGTCGCCCGGCCCGAGTCACGCCCCCGCGGCCCCGACCCGAGCCCGCCGAGCCCGTTCGTCCGCCTGCTGCCGGAGTCCCCGATGTCGGCGTCCCGGCCGCCGCCGCGCCGGCCCCGAGGCCGCCGAGCGAGACCCGCGAGCCAGCGGCGAGCGCCCCAGCGGGGGCCGCCGAGGCCGGCACGGGCCCGACCGAGGCGGCCGGAGCGCCGGACCGGGACATCCCGAGAGGACCGACGGACCGCCGACCCACCGGACCCTCCCTCGACGCGCCCTCGGCCGGGCGACCTCGTCAGAGCGAGCCTGGGCCGAGTGCCCGGGGGGGCGCCAGCCGTCCGCCCTCGGCACCGCCCTCGGGCGAGCCCGCGCCACGCCGGTCTCCAGGCGGCCCAGGCGGCCGACCGGCTCCGCCGACGGCGGGAGGCGGTCGTCCGCCGGTCAGCCCCAGCACCGGTCGTCCCATCCCTCCGCCGCCCGGAGGGCCTCCTCGATCGTCCACCGGCCGCCCGATCCCGCCCCCGCCAGGCGTGGGCGGACGAGGCGCGCCCGCCGGACCTCGGCCACCGGCTGGCGCCGGCCGTCCCGGAGGGGGCAGCCGCCCTGCCGGGACCGGCACGGGGCGCCCCGGCGGATACGGAGGCCCCCGTCCCGGAGGCGGCGGCTACGGCGGAGGTCGCCCAGGTGGTGGATTGGGGCGCGGCCCGGGGATGCCGCCGCCCCCCGCCGGACGAGGTGGTCCGGGCGGACGTGGCCGGCCCCCGCAGCGGCGGCCTCGTCGTCGCCGGCGCAACATGGAGGAGCTGGAGCCGACCCAGCTGACGACCTACACGCCGTCCAACGCTCCCGTGCCCGAGGACGAGGTGGTCGTCGAGCGGGGCTCCACCGCTCAGGACATCGGGCCCAAGGTCAACCGCTCGGCCGGCGACGTCGTGCGCTTCCTTCTGCTGCAGGGGGAGATGGTCACGGCCACGCAGTCGCTGAGCGACGACATGATCGAGCTGTTCGCGGCCGAGATTGGCGCCACCGTGCGCCTCGTCGACGCCGGCGAGGAGCAGGAGGCCGCCCTCCAGGCCAAGTACTTCGAGGCCGACGAGGAAGAAGATCCTGCGCTCCAGCGTCAGCGGCCACCGGTCATCACCGTGATGGGCCACGTCGACCACGGCAAGACCAAGCTCCTGGACCGCATCCGTGAGACCAACGTGGTGGCCGGCGAGGCCGGCGGCATCACCCAGCACATCGGCGCCTACCAGGCAGACAAGGACGGGCGCCTCATCACCTTCATCGACACGCCGGGCCACGAGGCGTTCACGGCCATGCGAGCCCGCGGGGCCGAGGTCACCGACATCGTGGTCCTGGTCGTCGCGGCCGACGACGGCGTGATGCCGCAGACGATCGAGGCGCTCAGCCACGCTCGGGCCGCCGAGGTGCCCATCATGGTCGCCATCAACAAGATCGACCGTGAGGACGCCGATCCCAACCGGGTCATGCAGCAGTTGTCGGACCAGGGCTTGGTGCCCGAGCGCTGGGGTGGCGACACGATCATGGTCGAGCTGTCCGCCCTGCAGAACGTCGGCATCGACGAGCTGCTCGAGCAGCTCCTTGTCCTGGCCGAGGTCCAGGAGCTCACGGCGAACCCGGAGGGGCGGGCGCGCGGGGTGGTCCTGGAGGCCAATCTCGATGTCGGTCGGGGCCCGGTGGCCACGGCCGTCGTCCAGAAGGGCACTCTGCGGGTCGGCGATCCCATGGTCGCGGGCGCCGCCTGGGGACGGGTGAAGGCGCTGGTGGACGACCGCGGGGACAACATCAAGGAGGCCACCCCCTCAACCCCCGTCGAGGTCCTCGGTTTCTCCGAGGTGCCCAACGCTGGCGACGACCTGCGGGTGACGTCCGACCAGGGCACCGCCCGCACCATCGGCGAGGCCCGCGAGCAGCGCATCCGTTTCGCCGGGTACACGCCCACGCCCTCGGCGTCGCCGGGAGCCAAGCTCGAGGACGTCTTCGAGCAGATCCAGCGGGGCGAGACGGCGACGCTCAACCTCATTCTCAAGGCGGATGTCCAGGGCTCGCTGGAGGCGCTGACCGAGAGCTTGCGGAAGCTGGAGCGCGACGAGGTCAGGCTGAGCTTCGTGCACCGCGCCGTCGGCGGCATCACCGAGAACGACGTCCAATTGGGAGCGGCGTCGAACGCCACGATCATCGGCTTCAACGTGCGACCCGATCGTCGGGCCAGGGAGATGGCCGAGACTCAGAACGTCGAGATCCGCACCTACGAGATCATCTACAAGGTGTTGGAGGAGATCGAGGCCGCCATCGTCGGGATGCTGGCTCCCGAGTTCGAGGAGGTCGTCACCGGAGACGCCGAGGTGCGGGCGGTCTTCCGGGTACCGCGTGTGGGTGCCGTGGCCGGCTGTTACGTCCGCAACGGCGTCATCACCCGCGGTTCCAAGGTTCGGTTCCTGCGCGAGGGCGTTGTCATCTGGAAGGGCGCGATCTCGTCGCTGCGGCGCTTCAAGGACGATGTCCGAGAAGTCCAGGCGGGCTTCGAGTGCGGCATCGGCCTGTCCGACTTCCAGGACCTGAAGGAGGGCGACATCATCGAGACGTTCGAAGAGCGGGAGATTCCACGCACGTAGGCGTTCTGGAGGTCGACCTCCACCTGCCCTACAGCCGCTCGCTCAAGACCAAGCGGGCTGTCGTCAAGCCGATCCTCGAGGGTGCCCGCCAGCGGTACTCGGTGGCCGCGGCGGAGGTGGCCCATCAGGACCGTTGGCAGCGGACGGTGCTGGGCCTGGCGGCGGTGGCAGGGAGTGTCGGCCACGTGAGCGATGTGCTCGACCAGGTGGAGCGCTTCATCTGGTCCAACCCCGACGTCGAGGTGCTGGGTGCCGAGCGCCACTGGTTGGACCGGGGATAGGAGGTGGTGAGGGTGGTCGATCGTAGAGGCAGCAAGCGGAACCGTCCGCGATATCCCCGGACGGCCAGGGTGAACGAGGTCCTGCGGGAGGTGGTGGCGGGCGAGATCGAGCGCCTGTCCGACCACGACGAGCGGCTGTTGCTCGTCACGGTCACCGCAGTGGTCAGCGAGCCCGACCTGCGCCACGCCACCGTGTTCCTGAGCTCGCTCGGCGATACGGCCCGCGAGGGTCTCGAGCAGCAGCGGTTCCGGCTCCAGGCGGCCATCGGCCGCCAGGTCAGGCTCAAGCGCACACCCCAGCTGACCTTCAGTGCCGACCCCGGGGTGGCCGAGGGCGAGCGGGTGGAGGAGATCCTCCGCCGCCTGGACCGGCCCGGCGCGGGAGCCGATGCCGGAGGCTGACCAGCAGGCTCCCGGGCCGGCTGCCACCCCGAGCCGGCCTCCCGGGCCGGCTGACGGCCTGCTCGTGGTCGACAAGGATCCGGGCTGGACCTCCCATGACGTCGTGGCCCGCTGTCGGCGGATCGTCGGTCAGCGTCGCGTCGGCCACGCCGGGACCCTCGACCCCGCCGCCACCGGCATCCTGCTGGTGGCGCTCGGCCGCGTCACCCGCCTGACGCGTTTCCTGGGCGCGCTGTCCAAGTCCTACACCGGAGAGGTCGTCCTGGGCTCGGCGACGACCACCCTCGACGACCAGGGAGACGTCGTGGAGCGGTACGACATGCGCGGCGTCACCGTCGGCCAGGCCCGGGAGGCGGCGCGACACCTGACGGGAGAGATCATGCAGACGCCTCCGATGGTGTCGGCCCGCAAGGTGGCGGGACGGCGGCTCTACCAGCTGGCCCGCGAGGGCATCGAGGTCGAACGCACCGCTCGACCGGTAACGGTCTCCCGCTTCGACGTCGAGCCCACCGACGAGCCCGGTGTCTTCGCCATCGAGGTGGACTGCTCGTCGGGCACCTACGTGCGGGCGCTGGCCGCCGACCTCGGGTCCGCTCTGGGTGGCGGCGCCCACCTCCGACGGCTGCGGCGGCAGGCCATCGGCTCTTTCACCCTGTCCGAGGCTGGTCGTCTTGACGAGCTCTCGCCCGACTCCGCGGTCGCCTCGGTGCTCAGCCCCGCGGAGGCAATGCGGGACTACCCGCGGCTGCGGGTCGACGACGCAGTGGCCGAGGCCGTGGGGCACGGCGTCCGGATGGAGCGGGCCGACGTGGGCCCCGTGGGCGAGGGGCCGTGGGCCGTCGTGGACGAGGGCGGGCGACTGCTGGCCGTCTACGAGCAGGGGGACGACGCCCGGTTGAAGCCCGCCGTCGTGCTGGTTACGAGCCAGTAGCCTCGAGGCCGATGGAGGTCATCGCCGACCTGGGGCAGTGTCCGCGCCCGGAGCAGGGCAGCGCCGTCACCATCGGCGCCTACGACGGGGTCCACCTCGGACATCGGCGGGTGATCGCCGAGGTGCGAGAGCGGGCCCAGCGTCTGGGCCTGTCCACCGCAGTGGTGACCTTCGACCGGCACCCGGCGTCGGTCGTGCGTCCCGACTCCGCCCCGAAGGTGCTCACCGACCTTGACCAGAAGATCGAGCTGCTGGCCGACACCGGCGTCGACCACGTGGTCGTGATCACCTTCGACGAGAAGCGGTCACGCGAGTCCGCCGAGGACTTCGTCGAGGAGGTGTTGGTGGGATGCCTGCGGACGCGGGTCATCGTCGTCGGCCAGGACTTCCATTTCGGCTACGGGCGGCGGGGCAACGTGGCGCTCCTTTCCCAGATGGGGGCGGAGCGGGGCTTCGAGGTGATCGGTCTCAGACTGGTCGACGAGACCGGCGACGGCTCATCGGGCCCCGGAGAGCCCGTGTCGTCGACCCGTATCCGCAGCCTGTTGCGCGAGGGCCGGGTGACGGACGCGGCCCGCCTCCTCGGCCGGCCCCACGAGGTTCGCGGCGTGGTGCGGCACGGTGACGGGCGAGGCGGGGCGGTGCTCGGCTATCCGACCGCCAACGTCGCCGTGCCCCAGGAGATCCTGTTGCCCGCCGACGGGATCTACGCCGGGCACGTCGAGCGCGCCGACGGCTCCGTTCATGCCGCGGCCATCTCCTTGGGGCGGCGTCCCACGTTCTACGAGCACGCCGACTCGTCGCTCCTCGAGGCGTACCTGCTGGAGTTCTCGGACGATCTGTACGAGGAGCGGGTGAAGGTGCGCTTCGTGACCCGCCTCCGGGGCGAGGAGCGCTTCGACTCGCCCGAGGCGTTGGCCGCCCAGATGGCCAAGGACGTCGAGGCCACCCGCGCCGCGCTCGCAGGCTGGACGCTCAGCTCTCTGGGGGCGGAGGGCGGCGCTGGCGCTTGAGCTCGCCCCGGCGGCGCTTGTGATCGAGCCGTCGTCGCTTGGAGGCCGAGCTCGGCGCCGTGGGCACACGCCGGCGCTCGACCCGGAGGGCCGCCGCCAACCGTGTGGCCAGGCGCTCCAGGGCCAGCTGGCGGTTGCGGGCCTGCGAGCGCTCGTCGGAGGCAACCACGCGCACGACGGGGCCCAGGCGCTCGAGCAGGCGGGCCCGCTGTCGCGGGCCCAGCGACGGCGAAGAGGCGACGTCGAACCGGACCTCCGCCCTGGTGTTGGCGGTGTTGGCGTGCTGGCCACCGGGGCCGCCGGCACCACTGAAGCGCCACTCGAGCTCGCCGAGCGGGATCGAGCAGGAGCGAGTGACCCGGAGGTAGCCCTCCTCCACCGGCCCTGACCCTAACCGGCCCAAGGGGTGGAGCCCTGCTACAGTCGGTCTGGCCGGGGCATTCGCGCCCTGGCGGCTCTTTGCGACATCCGAGGATCTTCGAAGCATGCCCGACAAGTCGGCCACGATCACCGAGCACCGACTCCACGACACCGACACCGGGTCACCCGAGGTGCAGATCGCGCTCCTCACCGAGCGCATCAACCACCTCACCGGCCACCTCAGGGTGCACAAGGGTGACCACCACACTCGGCGGGGGCTGATGAAGCTCATCGGCCGCCGTCGTCGGCTGCTCGATTACGTCATGGCCAATGACGTCGAACGGTACCGGGGGATCATCGCCCGGCTCGGGCTACGTCGCTGAGCACCGGATACGACAACACCGGGCGGCCGTAGGGCCGCCCGACGCACATACCAAACAACGTGGCGGGAAGAGCCCGCCCGACAACACGCAGCAGGCGGCGCCGGCTGTCAGCTGCCAGTGGCCGGCCACCCGGCAGGGAGAAAAGGTCAGGTGCCCGACCACTGGGAACTGGCCCGGCCGCCGCCTGACAGACAAGGAGTGTCATGGCGGACGCCATCTCAGTATCGGCTCCCATCAGCGGGACCGATCGAACTCTCACCCTCGAGACCGGCAAGCTGGCCGGTCAGGCCGACGGAGCCGTGGTCGCCCGACTCGGCGACACGGTGGTGCTGGTCACCGCCACCGCGGCCAGGACGGTGCGCGAGGGCATCGATTTCTTTCCCCTGACCGTCGACATCGAAGAACGCATGTACGCCGCTGGCAAGATCCCCGGCTCGTTCTTCCGGCGCGAAGGCCGGGCCACCGACCAGGCCATCCTTACCGGCCGGCTCATCGACCGGCCCCTGCGGCCGTCGTTCCCCGCCGGCTTCCGGAACGAGGTCCACGTGGTGGGCACGATCCTCGGTGCCGACCAGGAGAACCCCCACGACGTGCTGGCCATCAACGCCGCCTCGGCCGCGTTGATGGTGTCCGGCATCCCCTTCGACGGCCCCATCGGGGCCGTCCGTATCGCCTGGTCCCAGGACGGGAGCTGGATCCCGCACGCCACCTACCAGGAGGGTGACGCCTCGACCTTCGAGCTGGTCGTGGCGGGGCGGGCCCTCGGCGACGAGCCCGACAGCGACGTCGCCATCATGATGGTCGAGGCCGGGGGCACCGAGAAGGCGTGGAGCTACTACGAGGCCGGGGCTCCGAAGGTCACCGAGGAGGTCATCGCCGCCGGCCTGGAGTCGGCCAAGACCTGGATCCGGGAGTCGATCCAGCTCCAGCGCCGGCTCGTCGCCGAGGCGGGGAGGAAGCCGACCATCCCCTACCAGCCTCAGCTCGACTACGGCGACGACGTCTGGACGCGGGTCCTCGACGTGGGATCCGAGAGCCTCACCGGGGCCACGACGATCGTCAGCAAGGCCGAGCGCAACGCCGCGCTCGACGAGGCGGGGGCATCGATCGCCGCCGCGCTCGAGGAGGAGCTCAGCGGGCGTGAGCGTGAGGTGAAGGCCGCGGTCCGGGCGCTGACCAAGCAGCTCGTTCGTCGGCGCATCGTGGAGGACGGCGTGCGCATCGACGGACGGGGCCCCAGCGACATCCGGCCCCTCAGTGCCGAGGTCGGCGTGCTACCGACCGCTCATGGCTCGGGGTTGTTCCAGCGGGGCGAGACCCAGGTGCTCAACGTGACCACCCTGGGCATGCCCCGGATGAACCAGCTGCTCGACACCATCGGGATCGACGAGTCGAAGCGCTACATGCACCACTACAACTTCCCGCCCTACTCGACGGGCGAGACGGGCTTCATGCGGGGTCCCAAGCGTCGGGAGATCGGCCACGGCCTCCTGGCCGAGCGGGCCCTGCTCCCGGTCGTCCCTTCGGCCGAGGAGTTCCCGTACACGTTGCGGCTGGTGTCCGAGGTGCTGAGCTCGAACGGGTCGACCTCGATGGCCTCGGTCTGTGGCTCGACGCTCTCCCTAATGGACGCCGGCGTGCCCATCAAGGCGCCCGTGGCCGGGATCGCCATGGGCCTGGTGCACGCGGAGGGGCGCTACACCACCCTGACCGACATCCTCGGAGCCGAGGACGCCTTCGGCGACATGGACTTCAAGGTGGCGGGCTCGGCCGACGCGGTCACTGCCCTCCAGCTCGACACCAAGATCGACGGGCTGCCGGCCGACGTGCTCGCCGAGGCTCTGCAACAGGCGCACGAGGCCAGGCTGACGATCCTCGAGGTGATGGCGGAAGCCATCTCCCAGCCGCGGGCGAGTGTGAACGAGCACGCGCCCAAGATCGTGAGCATCGAGATCCCCCTCGACAAGATCGGCGAGGTCATCGGGCCCAAGGGCAAGGTCATCAACGCCATCCAGCAAGAGACGGGTGCCGACATCAACGTGGACGACGACGGCACGGTCGGCACGGTCACCATCGGGGCCAAGGACGGCCGAGCTGTCGAGGAGGCCCGCAAGCGGTTGGGGCTGATCCTCGATCCACCGAAGGCCGAGGTCGGTGCCGTGTACCCCGGGAAGGTCGTCAACATCACCAAGTTCGGCGCCTTCGTCAACATCCTCCCCGGACGAGACGGACTGGTGCACATCTCCAAGCTGGGTCAGGGTCGTCGGGTCGAGCGGGTCGAGGACGTGGTCGAGCTCGGCCAGTCCCTCGACGTGCGGGTCGACGACATCGACCCGCAGGGCAAGATCTCGCTCTCGCTGGCGGGTAACGGGCCCGGAGAGGGCGACGGCCAGCGCTCCGGCGGGAACGTCGACACCCGAGGCGGCGCGGCTTCGGGCGACGCCCCTGAGGGGCGGCGCCGGAGGGATGACACCTCGGGTGGTCGGGGGCGCCCCGGTGACCGGGGCGCCACCGCCGACAGCCCCGCCAGCGGTGTGGCGACGGCCGACAGCCGCGGCAGCTACGTCTCCTTCGACGAGGACGCCTTCGAGCGCGAGCTCGAGTCCGAGATGGGCCAGCTCGGCCCGGAGGGCAGCGGCTCCGGTGGTGGGTCACGTCGCCCCGAGGGCGGCCGCGGTGGTGGCAGTGGCGGCGGCGGCGGCGGTGGGGGCCCTCGGCGGCGCCGCGGCGGTCGGCGCTGACCGGTTGATCCGCACCAGCCAGCTCGCCTGCGGGCTGCGTCTCGTCACCGAGGCCATGCCCGATGTCCGCTCGGTGACCACCGGCTTCTGGGTCGGGACAGGCTCGCGCGACGAGCGCCCGGGCCAGGTCGGGGCGTCCCATTTCCTGGAGCATCTGCTGTTCAAGGGCACACCCACGCGGACGGCGCGCGCCATCGCCGAGGCGGTGGACGCCGTGGGTGGCGACATGAACGCCTTCACGACCAAGGAGTACACGGCGTTCTACGTGCGCCTGCTGGCCGAGCACCTCGATCTGGGTCTCGACGTGCTGTGCGACATCATGTGGTCACCAGCGCTGCGCCCTGACGAGCTCGAGGCCGAGCGCCAGGTGATCCTCGAGGAGATCCTGATGCACGGCGACGAGCCGGCCGACCTGGTCTACGACCGCTTCGCGGCCGCCCTGTTCCCGGACCATCCGCTGGGGCGGGAGGTGCTCGGGAGCCAGGAGAGCATCGAGGGTATGGCGACTGGAGACGTCCGGCGGTTCTTCGACGAGCACTACCGGCCGGCCAACATGGTCGTAGCCGCCGCCGGGGCCCTCGACCACGACCAGGTGGCGGCAGGCATCGAGGCGCGCTTCGCGGGCGTCGCCGGCGGCACTCCACCGCGACGGACGCCACCAAACGGGCAGCGCGAGCCGTCGGTCGTCGTTCCCCGGTCGACCGAGCAGGCGCACCTGGTCGTCGGGGCGCGGGCGCCCGACCGCCACGACCCCGACCGCTGGGCGCTGGCCGCCCTCGATCATGCACTCGGCGGCGGCGCGTCGAGCCGCCTGTTCCAGGAGATCCGGGAGCGGCGCGGGCTCGCCTACTCCGTGTACTCCGATCGCGTCTCCTACGAGGACACGGGGTCGCTCGCGGTGTACGTGGGTACCACGCCGAGCCGGGCCCGCGACGTGCTCGAGCTGGTCAACGGGGAGCTCGATCGACTGGTGGCGGACGGGATCACCGCCCACGAGCTGGACCTCGCCCGAGGCCACCTCCGGGCCGAGACCCTGCTGGCGCTCGAGGACTCCGCCGCCCGCATGAGCCGGATCGGGCGCAGCCTGCTCCTCCATCACGAGGTCCTGACGGTGGACGAGCTCCTGGCCCGGATCGACGCCGTCACCGTCGATCAGGTCGCCGCCGCTGCTCGCCGGGTGCTCGGTGCACCACGCACGGTGGTCGTGCTCGGCCCTTTCGGTGCGGCGGACCTCGCTGGCGCGGTTGGTTAGGGTGCAGGGCATGCGAGTCGGCGTGTTCGGCGCTGGGGGACGCATGGGCTCGACGGTGTGCCGGGCGGTCGCCGACGATCCGGACCTCGAGCTGGTCGCAGCCGTCGACCCCCGCCTGGCGGGCATCGACATCTATCAGGTGACCGGGGTCGAGGGTTCCGACGTGCAGGTGGAAGGCGACGCCGAGGCGCTCGTTCGGGCCGAGACGCAGGTGGCGGTGGACTTCACCGAGGTCGGCGCGGCCCGCGAGAACCTCCACTGGTGCGCAGCCAAGGGGGTGCACGCCGTCGTGGGGACGACGGGTTTCACCGCCGACGACATGGCCGAGCTCGACCGTCTGTTCTCGGGCTCGTCCAACTGTGTGCTGTCGGCCAACTTCGCCATCGGCGCTGCCCTGATGATCCGCTTCGCCGAGCTGGCCGCCCCCTACGTCGAGACGGCCGAGATCGTGGAGCTGCACCACGACGCCAAGCTGGACGCCCCCTCCGGGACGTCGCTGCGTATCGCGGAAGGGATGTCGAAGTCGCGGGACGCGTCCGGCGCTGGCGGCTGGGGCGAGGACCCGACCAGGACCGAGGTGGTGAAGGGCAGCCGGGGCGCGACGGGTCCCGGCGGCATCCGCATGCACTCGGTTCGCCTGCGCGGGCTCGTCGCCCACCACGCGGTCATCCTGGGCACGGCGGGCCAGACCCTCACGATCCGCCACGACTCCTACGACCGCACCTCGTTCATGCCGGGCGTGCTGCTGGCCGTCAAGTCGGTGGCCGAGCGGCCCGGCCTGACGCTCGGCCTCGATTCACTGCTCGGCCTCTGAGAGCGCTGACTCGGGGTCGGGAGCCGTCGGCGCCAGATGCCCCCCGATAGGGTTTGTCGTGGCCGGCGATGCGCGTCTGCGGATCCTGGAGGCGACCTACGCCTGCGTGGCCCGGTACGGGCTGGCCAAGACCACCGTGGAGGACGCGGCCCGGGCCTCGGGCCTGGCGCGAGCGACGATCTACCGCTACTTCCCCGGCGGGCGGGATCAGCTCGTGGCCGAGGTGATCGCCTGGGAGGCGGCACGGTTCTTCGACCGGCTGGCCGCCGCAGTGGGCACTACCGAGGGGCTTGACGAGCTGCTCGAGGAGGCGCTGTTCTTCGCCCATCGGGCCGTCGAGGAGCACGAGGTCCTCCAGAAGATCCTCCAGACCGAGCCCGACCGCCTCCTGCCCCAGCTGACCGTCGAGAGCACCCGGATCCTCGCCTACATCCGGGCCTTTCTCATGCCGCACATGGAGGAGCAGTCCCGGGCGGCCGGGCTCGACCCGGAGGAGACAGC
>DATBBR010000060.1 GCA_036270875.1 Acidimicrobiales bacterium | reverse complement strand
GCGAGCCTTGGTCACGCGTTGCGACCGTGGTGCCGGCCGAGATGGCTCGGCTGCCGACGGGTGCCCCGCCGGGTCCAAACTGGCCTCGCGCTGGCTTGGTTCGTCACCGCCGTCTTCGGTGGGCCTGATCCGCCGCTCACGACCGCGCTCACGAGCGGCAGTAATGCTCCCGTGAAGCTCTGCCCGGCCAGCTGGGCACTTTCTCTCGAGAGCCACATTTATCGGCTCGTCGCGAATGTCCTATGGACGCCGTGCCTCAGCGGAATGCACCGCTTTGTGGGTGGTGACATTACTCAAGGGGTTCCGTAGGATCACAGGTAGACCACATCGCCGGGGGGGACATGTCGCTCCTCAATCATCTTGGTACTCGCCGCCTGGTTGTAATCGGAGCGACGGTGGCGCTTGGCTCTGGCGTGGCGTCGCTGGGTCTGCTTTCTGCGATGGTGCCACCCGCCGGGGCGTCGCCTTCCTGCACGGGTACGACCACGGTGACCTGCACCTTCTCCTACACTGGCGCTCCCCAGACCTGGACCGTGCCTCAGGGGGTGACCTCGGCAAGCTTCGACGTCGAGGGTGCCCAGGGCGGCGGCAGCACTGGGGGCGCTGGGGGTCAGGCCGTCGCCACCGTGGACGTCACCGGGGTCGCTGTCGTCAACGTCTTCGTGGGCGGCTCGGGGGACACCACTCTCAACCCTCTCAACCCTGGTTTTAACGGCGGCGGGAGCGGCGGCGCGAGCGTCGGCGGGGGTGCCTCCGACATCCGCATCGGCGGCACCGATTTGAGCAACCGCGTGGTGATCGCCGGCGGCGGCGGCGGCGGCTCCAACGCCCCCAGCAGCAACGGCGGCAGCGGCGGCGGCCTGACCGGCGGAGATGGGGGCATTGGCGGCAACCCGACGGGCGGCGGCGCTGGCGGCAACCAGACCGGCACGACCGGCAGCGGCGTCCAGGGCAGCGGTGGGAGCGGCGGCAACGGCGGCGGGGGCGGCGGCGGCTACTGGGGCGGCGAGACCCCCACGATGGGCGCGGCCGCAGGCGGCGGCGGCTCGGGCTTCACCTCGTCGGGAACAGGCATGACCAACGGCGCGCGCTCCGGCGATGGCACGGTCGTCATCACCTACACTCCCAATCTGTCGGGGCAGAACTTCAACAAGGCCGACCTGAGCGGGGCCGACCTGAGCGGGGCCAACCTCTCGAACGCCAACCTCGGCAAGGCCAACCTGAGCGGGGCCAACCTCTCGAACGCCAACCTGACAGGCGCCAACCTCGCCGGCGCCAACCTGACCAACGCCAACCTGACCGGCGCCACCACCACCGGGGCCAACTTCAACAAGGTGACTTGGTCGAATACCACCTGCCCGGATGGGAGCAACAGCGGCGCAAGCAACCCAGAGACCTGTGCCGGGCATCTGTAGGTCAACTTCCGCTCGAGGGAGCGGCCGGGCTGTTGACCTAAGCGTCCTCGAGGAGTGCCCGCAAGCCATTTCGCGAGCGACCGAGGCGGTTCTCGACCTCGCCTAGTTGGCTGAGCAGCCGCATCACATCCTCGCGCCGTGTCGCCATCGAGCCGGGCGTGAGCATCGCGAAGGACGTGCGCAACCGCTCGAGCTGCCGGCGCAACGAAGCAGGAGGTCAAGAGCAACGCGTGCTGATTTCCAGATGCTCGTCGGCCCCTAGGCTGCTCGGCTTCGCTTCTACCTCTCTTGACGTTCGGCAGGGCGATGGCTGTCAGGATGGGAGAGGGGTAGCGGATGGCGATATGGTTGGCTCGGAGTTGAACTCCTCTAGTCCAATGGGAGGACGCAATGGCGGTTGTCGCAGTCTTTCAGGGGCCAACTCTCACCCAGCAGCAGTATGAACAGAGCATCAACAGGCTTACTGGCGGCAAGAAGAACCGTATGGAGTCGCCGACCGACTGGCCCGTTGAGGGACTCCTGGCCCATATCGCTGGTCCAGGGCAGGGTGGATTTCGAGTCGTCGACGTGTGGGACTCTGAGGACTCCTTCCGACGCTTTGGCGACCAGCTCATGCCGATCTTGCGGGAGCTGGGCATCGACGTTCAACCGGACATCTACCCCGCGCACGCGTTCGTTTCAGCCTGACGCTAGGCGTAGTCCTCCGGAAACGGCCGCACTGCAGCCGGGAGGTTTGGAAAGCGGCTGATCCCCGGACTTAGGGGGGATCGACAGGAGTCCGCTCGAGGCGCACACTGGCCTTAGGAGGCCTCCGCGCGCGGCTCCCCCGCTGTCACGACCTGGCGTCCTGTTGGGGCGGCTCCGATCCTTCTCGGGCGGAGACGCGGCCGACTGGGCCTCCCCACAATCAAGTGAGCCCCAGCCAGTAGGACGACGGGTCGGTCTGCAGGAGGGGTGATGCCCTGATCCACGGGACGAGTTAGGGCTGCCCGATCCGAACCCCTCCAGCAGGCCGGCCCTTGGATAGAGTTACTTTCGTTCCGAGAGTCCCAAACGGTGAATCGTCCGCGCTGTCCCACCTCTGTTGTGGGAGTCAGATATCGCCCGGGCGGGGGACGCCCAGTGGCTAGGTGCCGAGGTAACTATTAACCGTACGACGCCCCGGGGGTGTTCCGCCGTAACCCGCGAGCTGGCGTCTGGCGCTGGGGGCGCTCCGCTTCCGCCGGCGGAGTCGCGGACTTGGTGCTACTTGGCCGAACGACGGAACTCAATCCCTTCGCTGACGTGGCGGACCGTGTCACCGATGTCGACCATCGGGACAATCTCATAGTCGAAATACGGGCCGAACTTCGCCGGTCCCTCGGCGAGGGAGTCTGGATTGTCGGTCTCCACCACTGCGCAGCCACCCCGGGCATCTAGTCGCCCCAGGAACTGGTGGAAGGTCGCGTCAGACGGCGGCGACCACTTGCCGTAGACCTCGAGGACACGGGCCACCGCAGCTTCGTTGTCCGCGGCGGAAGCCCCATTCCGCGTCGTCCATGACACGAGATATTTCATCGTTCGATACCCCTGGTTCGCTACGTGGTGGTCCTGTCAGGACGGATCCTGGCGTTAGACTCAAAGGGTACGCTCAGGTTCAGGCAACCGGGGGTTACAGCACCGTTGAAAATCCCCGACGGGTCTTTTGTGAAGGACCGGCTCCGGCGCCTGTTTAGGAGGAGCGTCGGACCCTTCGCATCGTCCCGGCACTGTCCTTGGACGGACTCACCAAGTCCGTTCCATCCATGTGCCGGCGCTGCTCGGTGCGGGCTGAATGTCTGGAGTTCGCCCTCGCCGATGACACGATCGTGGGCGTGTGGGGCGGCAGGACGGCTCAGGAGCGGCGGGCGCTTCGTCGTGGGGTCAATCGGAGAGAAGAGCGGGCACGGCAAGCGCCCGCCCGAGGGATGGCCCGGCTGCACCATCGCCGGTCCTGAGATTCCGCCATCGATTCCGCCGACGAGTCGTTACGAGCCGGTGTGAGACGAAGTGTGGGTCACTCCGAGAAACCTCGAAAGCCCTGACAGACCTGACAAACCGGTGCGGGGCGGGGTGAGGCGGAGTGGGCTTGAATCATGGTAGTCATAAAGCCTCATGGCCTACTCGATCGCAGGCAGGACGGCGCTCGTCACCGGCGCCTCGTCCGGCATCGGTGCCGCCGTGGCCAGGGACCTGGCCCGACGGGGCGCCACCGTCGGGATCTGCGCCCGACGCGAGGACCGCCTCGAGGAAGTGCTCGCCGACTGCCGAGGCGCCTCGCCCGACTGTCGCATGTGGGTCGCCGACCTGTCCGAGCTCAGCCAGGTCACCGAGCTCGGCCGGCGCGCCGAAGCCGAGCTGGGCGGGGTCGACATCCTCGTCAACAACGCCGGGATGCCGAAGCGTCGACATGTCACCTCGCTCACGCCCGAGGTGGTCGACGACGTCATGGCCCTCAACTACCTGTCGCCCGTGCGGCTCACGCTCGCCCTGCTTCCGCACATGCTCGACCGGGGCGAGGCCCACATCGTCAACATCTCGTCGGTAGCCGCCCGCCTGGGGCCGCCGGGCGAGGCCGCCTACGCCGCGTCGAAGGCTGCGCTCACCGCCTGGTCCGAGTCCATGGCCGTCGACTTGTGGGACACCGGTGTCCGGCTCCACGTGGTGAACCCGGGCATCATCGACACCGAGCTGTTCGGGCTGCCGGACAACGACCCGCTCATGGCCGACATCGACGCCCTGCCGCCCCAGGCCGTCGCCGACGCCATCGCCGCCCAGCTCGATGCTGACGTCTTCGAGATCTACGTCCCGGACTGGTTCTCGGCCATCGCTGCCGAGAAGGCCAAGGACGTCGGGCAGTTCCTCGCCGGTTCGGCCGAGTGGACTCGCCAGCAGCGCCAGGAGCGCCAGGGCGGCGCCTCGTGAGCGCGACGACCGGCAACGTGCTCGTCACCGGCGCTTCGTCGGGCATCGGTGCCGCACTCGCCCGCCTGCTGGCCAAGCGCGGGGCGACCGTTGGCCTCGTCGCCCGCCGAGGTGACCGCCTGGCCCAGGTGCTGGACGACTGTCGCCAGTCGTCGCCGGCCTCCCGCATGTGGGTCGCCGACCTGGGTGACCTGGCTGCTGCCGAGCGCGTGGCCGTCGAGGCGTGGGACGCCTTCGGCCACCTGGACACCCTCGTCAACAACGCCGCCGTTCCCAAGCGCCGGCACGTGACCCGCCTGTCCCCCGACGAGGTGTCGGACGTGATGCGGGTGAACTTCGAGTCGCCCGTGCGGATGATCTTGCGCCTGCTGCCCCCGATGCTGGGCCGCAACGAAGGCACGATCGTCAACGTGGCCAGCGCCGCGGGACGGCTGGGTGTGCTGCACGAAGCGGCGTACTGCGCCAGCAAGTTCGCCCTCAGCGGCTGGACCGAGGTCATGGCCATCGACCTGGCCGCGACCGGCCTGCGGGTCAGGCTCGTGCATCCCGGTCCCATCGACACCGAGATCTGGTCGCTTCCCGACAACGAGGACCCGATCTACGACGGGCCCAAGGTCTCCCCGGAAGAGTGCGCCGAGGGCATCGTGGCCGCGATCGAGGGCGACGGCTTCGAAGCGTACGTGCCCGACATGAAGGCCATCGTCGAGGGGAAGACGTCGGCCATCGACGACTTCATCGCCGGGTCGGCGCTGATGGAGCGGAGGCCCGGCTCGTGAGGGGTCTGGTCTTTGGCGTTGGCGCCGAGCCGCAACCCCAGCCCGCGGCGGATGCCAACCGGTTGGTGAAGGCGCTGGCCGACACGCCGATGGCCATCACCGACATCGACGAGCCTCGTCCCCTCGGGCCGGACTGGGTCGTCCTCGAGACCAGGATGACCGGCATCTGCGGCTCGGACGCCAAGCAGGTCTTCATGGACACCGACGGCGGGGACGCCTCGGACAACTCGATGACGGCGCTGATCTCCTTCCCTCAGGTGCTCGGGCACGAGGTCGTGGGCACCGTCGCCGAGCTGGGCCCGTCGGCCCGGGGCCTGGACGTCGGGCAGCGGGTCGTGCTCAATCCGTGGCTCTCGTGTGGCCCGCGGGGGATCGACCCGCCGTGCCCGGCCTGCGAAGCCGGCGACTACAACCTCTGCTGGCACTTCACCGACGGTCGGCTGTCGGCGGGCATTCACACCGGCAACGCCAAGGAGGCGACCGGGGGGTTCGCCCCGCGCCTTCCAGCGCACGACTCGATGCTGTTCCCCGTGCCCGACGCCGTCCCCGACGAGGTGGCCGTGATGGCCGACCCGTTCTCGGTGTCGCTGCACGCCGTGACCCGCACACCGCCGCCGCCGGGCGGGCGGTGCGTGGTCTACGGCGCCGGCGCTCTGGGAACGACGACGACGGCCATCCTGCGGTCCCTCTACCCCGATGTCGACGTCCTCACCGTGGCCCGTTGGCCGGCGCAGGCCGAGCTGGCGGCCCGCCTCGGGGCGAAGGTCGTGGCGCCCGAGCCCCGCGAGGCTCTGGTCGAGGAGATCGCCCGCTGGTCCGGCGGCGTGCTGCGCCGAGCGTGGGCCGGCCTCCCGATGGCCCACCCCGGGCACGTCGACGTCGTCTACGACACGGTCGGATCGCCGGAGACCCTCGAGGTCGGGGTGCGGGTGCTGGCGGCGCGGGGCTCGCTGGTGCAGAGCGGCGTGTGCACCCCGGCCCGCTTCGAGTGGACGCCGATCTACTTCAAGGAGATCCGCCTGGTCGGCTCCAACGCCTTCGGGATCGAGGAGGTGGATGGCCGCCGCCAGCACGGCCTCCGCCACTATCTCGATCTCGTCACCGACGGCAGGGTCGACATTCGGCCCATGCTCACGCACTCCTTCCCGCTCGAGGGGTGGCGGGACGCCTTCGGTGCCCTCGCCGATCAGGGCGCGAGTGGCGCCATCAAGGTGGCCTTCGACTTTCGCTCCTGAGCGAGGTGATCGCGGCGCTGACCGTCGTGCGGTTCCCCCTTTGGCCGAAAGATGGCTGGGTGCCCGCCCGTCGCCCGCCCGCTTCCGACGCAAGGTGGAACGACAACACGACCGGAAGGGGCCCGCGGCGGCCCCGGCGGATACGATCGACCCCGGTATGGACCCCTTCGCGGACACCGAGGACCAGGCGTCGCTGCGCAAGCTGGCCCGCGACCTGGCCGAGCGAGAGCTCGCACCCAGGGCGTCGCATTGGGACGAGACCGAGGAGTTCCCCTACCACTCCTGGGACGTGCTCAAGGCCTCCGACCTCTTCGGCATCACCACGGGTGAGGAGCATGGCGGCATGGGCATGGGCGACGTGGAGTCGACCATCGTGCTCGAAGAGCTGTCCCGCGCTGACGTCTCCAGCGCCATCCTCTGCCAGCTGATCTTCAACGGCCCACCGCGGGCTATCGAGCACCTCGGCAACGAGGCCCTGAAGCGCCGCTGGCTGCCTCGAGTTGCCTCGGGTGACGCCCTGTTCTGCATCGGCATCACCGAGCCCGATGCGGGCTCGGCCGCCAACCTGATGCGGGCCCACCTGACCGAGGACCCGAGCGGGGGCTGGCGCCTCAACGCCTACAAGAACTACGTGACGGGCGGCCACGTCGCCGCCGGGTGCCTGGTGTGGTGCCGTTGGCCGGGCGGCGACGGCGCCAAGGGGATCGGTGCCGTGGTGGTCGACCTCTCGTCGCCCGGGGTCAGCGTCGCCGGCACCCACCGCAAGATGGGCCTCCGGGGTTGCACCGAGGCCGAGCTGGCGTTCGACGATGTCCACGTGGCCCCCGAGGACGTGCTCCTGGCCGGCGACCCGGGCGACAGCGCGGCGTTTCGAACGCTGCTCGCCCATCTCAACCACGAGCGCTGCGGCAACGCCGGCATGTGCATCGGCGCCGCCCAGGGCGCGCTCGAGCACGCGGTCGGCTACCTCAACGAGCGCACGGTCGGTGGACGGCCGCTGGCCGAGCTCCAGGGCCTCCAGTGGAAGATCGCCGACATGGCGACCCAGCTGGAGGGGGCGCGACTGCTGCTCTACCGGGCGGTCCACATGGCCGGCCCCCACGGCACGCCGCCTCCGCTGGAGACGGCCATGGCCAAGACGGCCGCCAATCTGGCGGCCAAGTTCGTCTGTGACGAGGCCATCCAGCTGCTCGGCGGCTACGGCTACAGCCGCGAGTATCCCGTGGAGCGGGCCTATCGCGATATCCGCGGACTGTGCATCGGAGCGGGCACGGTCGAGGTCCAGCGCAACTTCGTGGGCGTCAACGTGCTGAAGGGGCGGGCGCCGGCCAGCGCCGCCTGGCGCCCCCCGGCGGTGTAGCGCCGCGCCCCCGTTTTCGCCCTGTGCGCCTGCGCCCCACGCTCACCGCCACGAGAGCTCGTGACTACCGCCGCCCCGGCGGCCCCTGGGACGTGCCCCCGCTCGACGCCGTCCTGTCGCCCCGATCGGGGGCGCCGGTCCGCCTGGTCGACGGCTCGGTCCGCCTGACGGGGCCCGAGCTCGATTCCCTCGTGGGCGCGTTGGCCGGAGGCCTTCGGGCCAACGGCGTGCGCCGGGGTGACGCGGTGGCCTGGCAGCTGCCCAATTGGCACGAGTCGGTCCTCCTCTACCGGGCCTGCTGGCGGCTGGGGGCGGTGGCCGCCCCTCTCCACCACTCGTGGGGCCCCAGTGAGGTCGAGCGCATCCTGGAGCTGATCGAACCCAAGCTGGTGCTCGGCGGCACCGGGATGCCGGCCCGCGAGGCGCGCCGGGCCGTGCCTGTCCGAGGCCCGGAGGGAGAGTTCCCGAACCTCCTCGGTACGAGCAGCCCTCCACCCGCAGCCCGGCCGACCGATCTGGCCGTCGTGGTGTTCACCTCGGGGTCGACGGGCGAGCCCAAGGCGGTGCTCCACACCCAGCGAACCCTCGCGTACAAGGCCCGCCTGATGACCGGCGTGCACGGGCTGGGGCGCGACGACGCGGTGCTGATGCCGGCTCCCCTCGCCCACGTCTCGGGGCTGCTCAACGCCGTGCTGGTGCCGGGGGCAGCCGGGATGCTCACGGTGCTCATGGAGCGGTGGGACCCCGAGGCGGCGCTGACGGCCGTGGAAACCGAGCGGATCAGCTTCATGGTCGGCCCGCCGACGTTCTTTCTCGGACTGATGTCGGCCGGCACCTTCTCCCGTCGACGGGTGGCCAGTCTGAGGCTGGTGTCGAGTGGCGGCACCGGGGTGAGCCCCGCCTTCGTCGCCACCGCGACCGAAGAGCTCGGGTGTCTGGTCAAGCGCAGCTACGGCTCCACCGAGGCCCCCACGGTGACGACCACCATGTCCAGTGACGCGCCGCGTCAGGCCCAGGAGACCGACGGCAAAGCAGTCGGTGAGGTGGAGCTGAGGATCAGCGATCCTTCCAGCGGCCGGCCTCTGCCTCCCGGCGCCGAGGGCGAGCTGTGGGTGCGCGGTCCCGAGCTGTTCGCCGGTTACGCGGAGGCGTCCCAGACCCAGGAGGCCACCCGGCGAGGATGGTTCCGCACCGGGGACCTTGCCGTGCTCGACCGCGACCACTCACTCACCATCGTCGGCAGGATCAAGGACGTGATCATCCGCGGGGGCGAGAACATCGCCACGGCCGAGGTGGAATCGGTACTCGAGGCCCACCCCTCCGTGCGCCAGGCCGTCGCCGTGGGCTATCCCGACGTCCGCCTGGGCGAGCGGGTGGCGGTCTTCGTGGTGACCGACGATCGCTTCGACCTCGAGGCCTGCCGGGCGTGGTTCGCCGAGCGGGGCGTGGCCCGGTTCAAGGTCCCCGAGCTCGTCGTCCCCGTCGCCGGACTTCCGACCACCGCTGCAGGCAAGGCTGACCGGGCGGGCCTCAGGGAACGGCTCCTGGCCGTGGCGTCCGGCCGGCCTCCCGGGCCGGCCCCGTAGCCGCGACCCGTCGAGCGTCGAACGTGGGAGGCGTGGCCCGCTCGATGGCGCTCCAGCCCAGCTCGCGCTCACGGATGGCCTGAAGGGCGCGTTCCCCACCGCGAAGCCCGAAGAGCCGCTTGGCCAGGAGCAGGTACACGACGATGGCGAGGTTGACGACGAGGGCGATCACCTTGAGAGCGGTGATCCTGGTCGTCAGCTCGTAGACCTCGAGGGGGAGCAGCACCGTGGTAGCCACGAATGTCAAGTACTCGGCCCACCGCCGTCCGTACCACAGCCCCACCATCTCGACCGCCTCCAGCACGGCGTAGCCGGCGACAAGTCCGCCGGCGATCTCGAGCGTGTGGGGCTGCAGCGACACGACCTTGTCGAGCTCACCAAGGAAACCTCGATGGACGGTGTGGGCCGGACCGCCGACGCCACCTTGGACGTCACCCAGGATGCGGTACACCGCCTGCTGCAGCTGGGACCGGTGCGTGACGAAGACGAAGATGGCCACGGCCAGCGCGGAGAGGACGACGACGTGCACGGCCCGGTCGAGGGCGATGAGGCGGAGCACGTAGCGGTCCCGCAGCGGCCGGCCCCGCAGCGGGAGCTCGATCTCGTCTCTGTCGGGCGGGTGGGCACGGCGCGGCTCCGCCGGCGGCGCCATCGCGACCCAGCTGTCGCACCGAAGACAGCGGTACCAGCGGCCGCCGTCGAGCTCGCGGGCGATCAGGTAGTCCTCGGGGCGGATGGTGGCGGCGTCGGTGCCCACCAGCGCGTGATCCTCGGTGGCACAGCTCAGCAGCTCGTAGCTGATGTGGAGCCGACGACGTCTGCGCTCAGGCATTGCGCGGCAACCGTACTCTGGCGTCACGTCAATGGGTCGATGCTCTCCGCAGATAGATGTCGAGGACCGCGTCGCCCACCTCGCCCGGCTCGCCCTCCAGCTGGATACGGCCCTGGGCCATGATGGCCGCCCGATCGGCCACCCCGAGGGCGGTCCGCACGAACTGCTCGACGATCACGATGGCGATTCCCTCGGCGGCCAGCTGGGCGACCACCTCGTACAGCTCGGCCACCACGATCGGAGCCAGCCCCATGGAGATCTCGTCCAGGAGGAGCAGCGTCGGGTTGGTGGACAGCGCCCGCGAGATCGCCAGCATCTGCTGCTCGCCACCCGAGAGGGTGCCGGCCAGCTGGCCGCGACGGTCGCGCAGTCGAGGAAACCGGCCGAAGGCGCGCTCCTCCACCTCGGACCGGCTGACCCCGCCCCGATAGGTCCACATGCGGAGGTTCTCGGTCACGCTGAGGTTGGGGAACACGCCCCGTCCTTCCGGGATGATGCACACCCCCTTGCGAGCGAGCCCGTCGGGCGACCGCGTGACCACCGCGGTCTCTTCGTGCCAGACACCTCCGGCGGTCGGTCGCATGCGGCCGCAAGCCACCTTGAGGGTCGTCGTCTTGCCGGCGCCGTTGGGGCCCAGCAGGGCGAGCACGCTCGCCCTGGGCACCGACAGATCCACCCCGTGCAGCACCTCGATGCGCCCGTAGCCGGCCCT
>DATBBR010000059.1 GCA_036270875.1 Acidimicrobiales bacterium | reverse complement strand
GCGCCACCCGCTGGCCCGGCAGGCAGGCCCGAGGAGCGCGACTGCGGCGCCGATCTCCTCGCGCTCGTGGGCGACGTCTCCTGGGTGTACGAGCAGTACGACCACCAGCTGTTCCTCAACACCGTCGAGGGGCTCGGCGGTGACGCCGCCGTCCTCCGCCTGAAGGCGCCGGGTCTTCCCGCCACCCGCAGGGGCCTGGCCCTGTCGACCGACGGCAACAGCCGCTGGTGCCGCGTCGACCCCCGCCAGGGAGCGGCGATGACGGTAGCCGAGTCGGCGCTCAACGTGGCCTGCGCCGGCGCCCGCCCGGTGGCCGTGGTCGACTGCCTCAACTTCGGCAACCCCGAGCACCCCGAGGTCATGTGGCAGCTGTCGGAGGTCGTCGACGGCCTGGCCGAGGCGTGCCGGGCCCTCGGCCTGCCGATCGTCGGGGGCAACGTCAGCCTCTACAACGAGAGCCAGGGGCGCGACATCGACCCCACTCCCGTCGTCGGCGTCGTCGGGCTCATCGACCGCCTCGAGCGTCCCGTGCCGGGTCCCAGCCTTGCGCCGGGACAGCGCCTCGTCCTCCTGGGAGAGACGGTGCCGTCGCCGGCCGGCTCGCGGTGGGCGGCCGAGCACGCGCCCGACGCCGCGCCGCCGGGCGAGCGCCTCCCGCCCCTGGGCCTCGCCGGGCACCGCGACCTCGTCGAGGTGGTGGTGGGGCTGGTGACCGACGGCGTCGTGAACGGCCTCCATGATGTGTCCGACGGAGGGCTCGGTGTGGCGCTGGCGGAGATGGCGGTGCGTTCCGGGACAGGTGTCGTGGTGCGGGGGATCGCCACCGCCGCCGAGCTCTTCTCCGAGTCGCCGTCGCGCGTGGTCGTGTGCGCGGCGGACCCTGACGGGGTCGCAGCCCGGGCCAGGGCGGCCGGAGTGATAGTCACCGAGCTCGGCATTGCCGGAGGCGACCGGCTCGTCGTCGAGGGCCTGGTCGATGTCGCCCTGGACGACGTCGTCCACGCCTGGCGCTCGACCCTGCCCGCCCGCCTCGCCGCCTCCTAGGGCCGGCGATCAGCCAAGGCGGCGACGGTGTCGTCGGGCACGGACAGATCGCCCCGCCCGGTGCCGACGGCGAGATCGGGCTTGTAGGTGCCGTGGTAGTCGGAACCACCGGTCGCGACGAGGCCGTGGCGACGGGCCAGGTCGGCGAGCCCGGTCCGTTCGTCGGGGGAGTACCGGCCGTAGCGGGCCTCGAGGCCCGCCAGGCCGGCGTCGGCCAGCTCGGCCACCGCCGAGGCCAACCCGGGCTCGTCGAGCTGCAGACTGAGCGGATGGGCCAGCACGGCCACACCTCCGGAGCGGCGCGCCTCCTCCGCCACTTTCCGGGGCGACAGGCGGGCCTTGCTCACGTAGCCCGGCTTGCCTCGGGCGAGGTAGCGGTCGAAGGCCTCCTGGACGGACCCCACGACTCCCTTGCGAACGAGGATGGAAGCGATGTGGGGCCGCCCCGCGCCCATGCCGCCGGCCTCGGCCTCCAGCTCGTCGAGCGTCACGGGCAGGCCGGCGGCGGAAAGCCGGTCGATCATCTGGCGGTTCCGCTCGTCACGATCGGCCTGCAGCCGGGCCAGCTCGTCCTGAAGCGGTCCCTCGCCCGGCTCGACGAAATAGACGAGCACGTGCAGCGTGCCCGGTGCCCACTCGCACGAGACCTCACAGCCGGGCACCAGATCCACTCCCAGCGCCTGGGCCCGGCCTCGGGCCTCGGCCAGCCCGTCCAGGCGGTCGTGGTCGGTGAGCGCCACGGCGCTGCATCCGGCGGCGGCGGCCAGCTCGGGGATGCGCGCCGGAGGATCGGACCCGTCGGAAACGGTCGAATGGGTGTGGAGATCGACCATGCGCTGAGGAGGCTATCGCCAGCTGACCAAAGAGCGACCGGGGCTGTGGGAGAATGAAGCAGTGAGGGCACGCCAGCCGGGCGCCAAGACGGCGCCGCTCACGTCCCCGACGGCGCAGCCACGGTCCGGCAACCAAGATGATTCCTTGCGAGAGGCCTGCGGGATCTTCGGCGTCTGGGCGCCCGGTGCGCCGGTGGCCCAGCTGACCTTCGACGGGCTCTACTCCCTCCAGCACCGGGGGCAGGAGTCCGCCGGGATGGCGGTCAGCGACGGCGAGACCATCACCGTGGTGAAGGACATGGGTCTGGTGACCAACGTGTTCGACGAGCGGACCGTGGCGGCGCTCGAGGGCCACCTCGCCATCGGGCACACCCGGTACTCGACGACCGGCTCCAGCACCTGGCGCAACGCCCAACCGGTGTACCGCTCGGTCGGCACGGCGGGCTTCGCCCTCGGGCACAACGGCAACCTCACCAACACCACCGTGCTGGCCGAGCGGGCAGGCATGCTGCCGGGGGTCATAGCCAGCGACAGCGACCTGGTGGCCGAGCTGCTCTCGCGGGTGTTCTCCTCCGAAGCCGGCGATGGAGGTGGCGGGGAGCTGGAGGCGGCGCTCAGCGAGGTGTTGCCCGACCTCGAGGGAGCCTTCTCGTTCGTGCTCATGGACGCAGAGCATCTGGTCGGCGTGCGCGACCCCAACGGCTTTCGCCCGCTGTGCCTCGGGCGCCTGGACGAGGGGTGGGTGCTGGCGTCGGAGACGCCGGCGCTCGACGTGGTGGGGGCCCGCTTCGTGCGGGAGCTGCAGCCCGGCGAGATGGTCGTGATCGACCGGAGTGGACTCCGTTCGGTCAATCCCTTCCCGCCGGAGAAGATCGATCCCAAGCTCTGCATCTTCGAGCTGGTGTACTTCGCCCGCCCCGACAGCATGCTGTACGGCAAGGAGGTGCACGGTGCTCGCCGGCGCATGGGCGAGCTGCTGGCCGAGCAGGCGCCGGTGGACGCCGACCTCGTCATGGGTGTGCCGGAGTCCGGGGTCCCCGCGGCAGAGGGCTACGCCCGGCGCAGCGGCATCCCCTACGGGCAGGGACTGGTGAAGAACCGCTACATCGGGCGCACGTTCATCGCCCCCACGCCCGAGGCCCGCGCTCGCGGCGTGCGCCGCAAGCTCAACCCCCTGCGGGAGAACATCGTCGGCAAGCGGCTGATCGTCGTGGACGACTCCGTGATCCGGGGAACCACCACGCGAGCCATGGTCGAGATGCTGCGTGACGCCGGCGCCGCGCAGATCCACCTGCGGGTGTCCTCGCCGCCCTACGCCTGGCCGTGCTTCTACGGCATCGACACCCCCGACCGGGACGGCCTGCTCGCCGCCCAGCGGTCGGTGCCTGAGATCGGCGAGTACCTCGGTGTCGATTCGATCGCCTACCTCACCCTCGACAACCTGGAGCGCGCCATCGACGCCCCTGGGGCCGGGTTCTGCAGTGCGTGTCTCACCGGCGAGTACCCGGTCGAGATCTCGCCCGTCCCCAGCAGGGAGGTCCTCGAGGTTGCCCTCCGGGCCTGACCAGGCGGGCCGTGGCGGCCGCGGCCTGACCTATGCCGAGGCGGGCGTCGACATCGGTGCCGGCGACGAGGCGGTGGAGCGCATCAAGGACGTGGTCCGCACGACCTACCGGCCCGAGGTCGTCGGCGATCTGGGCGGCTTCGGTGGTCTCTTCGCCCTGGCGACCGATCGCTACCGCCAGCCCCTCCTGGTTGCGGCGACCGACGGCGTCGGGACCAAGGCCCAGCTGGCCTCGGCCACGGGGCGGCTGGACACGATCGGGATCGACCTGGTGGCCATGTGCGTCGACGACCTGGTGTGCCAGGGGGCCGAGCCGTTGTTCCTGCTCGACTACCTGGCCACCGGACGGCTGGACCCGGAGCGCGCCGAGCGCGTCGTGAGGGGCATCGCGGAGGGGTGCCGGCAGGCGGGCTGCGCCCTCATCGGCGGGGAGACGGCCGAGCACCCCGGCTCGCTGGCCACCGACGCCTTCGACCTGGCCGGGTTCGCCGTCGGGGTGGTCGAGCGGGACCGGCTCCTCGGCGCGGCCCGGGTCGAGCCCGGGGACGTGCTCGTCGGTCTCTTGTCTCCGGGCCTGCGCTGCAACGGGTACTCCCTGGCCCGGCGGGCGCTGCTCGAGGTCGGGGGCCGGTCGCTCGACGACCCCGCCTTCCCGGGCGCCACCCACAGCCTGGCCGACGAGCTCCTGGAACCGTCGGTGATCTATGCGCCGGCCGTGCTCGCCCTGACGCGCGAGGTGGCGGTTCGGGCCGTCGCCCACGTCACCGGGGGAGGGATCGCCGCCAACCTGGCCCGGGTGCTGCCGAGTGGATGCGACGCCGTGGTCGACCGCTCGGCCTGGACCGTGCCGCCGGTGTTCGGTGAGATCCAGCGGGCGGGCGGGGTGCCCGACGAGGAGATGGACCGTGTCTTCAACCTCGGGCTGGGTATGGTCGCTGTGGTGGCCGCCGAGGACGCTGGACGAGCTGTCGATGTGCTGCGAGGACGGGGCCGGGAGGCGCTGGCCGTAGGTCGGATCCTGCCGGGCGGGGGGCGACGGGTCCGCATGGAAGGCTGAGCCGATGCCCAGGGTGCTGGTTGTCGAGGACGAGCCCGTTATCCTGCGCCTCCTCGAGGAGACGCTGGCGGGCGACGGCGCCGACGTGGTCACTGTCCGCGACGCCGACGCCGCCCTGGTGGCCCTGCGTGAGGAGCAGTTCGACGTCGTGCTGGTGGATCTGCTCCTTCCCGGCCAGCCGGGGTGGCGAGTCCTCGAGCAGCTCCGGTCCAGCCCCGAGGGCTCTCCGGTGGTGGTCGTGTCGGCCCGAGCCACCCCGAGCAACCTCACCCGGGCGTTCGACCTGGGTGCCGTCGATGTCTTCGGCAAGCCCTTCGACCCGCTGGAGCTGAGCGCGTGTGTGAACGAGGTGGCGGGGATGGAAGCCGAGGGCCTCGCCGCGCACCGGCAGGCGGCGCGGACCCGGCGCAACGCGTGAAGCCAGGCTCGATTTCGTCTCCGCCTCCGTCGGTCTCGGCCGCCCTCCGCGACCACCTGCTCGCCCACTCCGTGCGCATCGGCGAGTTCGTGCTCAAGTCGGGGCGTCGCAGCAACTGGTTCATCGACTCGAAGCAGACCGCGTGCAGGCCCGACGGCATGATCCTCATGGTCGACGCCATGCTGTCGGTGCTGCCCGAGGAGGCCACGGCGATCGGCGGTCTCACCATGGGTGCCGACCCGGTGGCCTTCGCCACCGCTGCCGTCGGCAATCTCCGCGGCCATTCGCTCAAGTCCTTCAGCGTCCGCAAGGAGGCCAAGGACCACGGGGCCGGAGGACGCATCGCCGGCGCCCTGGACGCCGGCGACCGGGTGGTGCTGGTCGAGGACACCGTGACCAGGGGGACCTCGCTGGTCGAGGCGGCGAGGGCCGTGCGGGCGGTCGGGGCCGAGCCGATCGTGATGGTGGCGGTGGTCGACCGGGGCGGCACCTGCGCAGCCATGGCCGAAGCCGAGGGCATCCCCTTCCGGGCTCTCGTCACCGCCACCGACCTCGGCTTCGAGTACGAGGGCGCGTAGCTGGCCGCTACTCGGCCAACAGAGACCGCGCTGCGCCGATGATCTCGTCGGCGCCGATGGACACCGCCCGCTCGAGAGGGGCGGCGTACGGCATGGCGGGCACGTCGGCCATGGCGAGACGGCGCACGGGGGCGTCGAGGTCGTAGAAGGCCTCGTCCGCCACCAGGGCCGCCACCTCGGCGCCGACGCCAAAGCTGACGTTGTCCTCGTGGACGACGAGCACCCGCCCGCAGCGGCGGGCCGAGTCGAGCACCGTGTCCCGGTCGAGGGGGTTGATGGTGCGCAGGTCGACCACCTCGATGGCGGCCTCGCCGGCCAGGGCCTCGGCCGCCTCGAGGGCCAGGTGGCGGTGCAACCCGTAGGTGACGATGGCCAGATCGCGGCCCTCCCTGGCCACCTCCGCCACCCCGATGGGAACGGTCCAGTCACCCTCGGGTACCGGCCCCTTGATCAGGCGGTAGGTCTTCTTGTGCTCGAGGAAGAGCACGGGGTCGGGATCGGCCACCGCCTCCCTGAGCATCCCGGCCACGTCTGCGGGCGTCGAGGGCACGACGACCTTGAGCCCGGCGACGTGGCCGTAAAAGGCCTCGATGGCCTGGGAGTGATAGAGGGCGCCGTGGACCCCGCCGCCCCACGGCGCCCTGATCACCAGGGGCACGCCGAAGGCGCCGTCGGAGCGGTAGTGGAGCTTGGCGGCCTCGCTCACGATCTGGTCGAACGCCGAGTGGATGAAGTCGGCGAACTGGATCTCGGCGATCGGCCGGCGACCGGCCAGCGCCAGCCCGATCCCGATGCCGACGATCGAGGACTCGGCCAGCGGCGTGTCCATCACCCGGGCCTCCCCGAACGTGGCGTGGAGCCCCTCGGTTGCCCGGAAGACGCCGCCCCGCGGCCCGACGTCCTCGCCCAGGATCATCACGCGCTCGTCGGCGGCGAGCAGGTCGTGCTGGGCCACACGGAGGGCGTCGACGACCGTTCGCTCCGGCCCCGGCCCTGCGGGTGAGGGGTGGTGCGGCCTCGGAGCGACGGGCTCGGCCAGCTCGACGGGTACACCGGGCGTCGGGCGGAGGGGGCGGGCCCACACCTTGGTGAAGGCGGCCGCCGGCTCGCACGCCGCTGCCTCCTCGGCCCGCTGGGCCGCCTCCTCGACCTCGGCCTTGACCTCCGCCTCGAGCTCCTCCTCCCGCTGCTCGGACAGAAGGCGCTGCTCGATGAGGTACTGGCGCATCCGCACCAGGGGGTCCTTCTTGCGCCACAGCTCGACCTCCGCCGGGGTGCGGTAGCTGCGGTCGTCGTCGTCGGAGGTGTGCCCGAGGTAGCGGTAGGTCTTGCACTCGACCAGGGCTGCGCCCTCGCCCTTCCGGGCCCGGCGGATGGCGGAGTGGGTTGCGGCGTAGACGTCGATGGGATCGTTGCCGTCCACGATCACGCCGGTGAGCCGGTACGAGTGGGCATGCTCGGCGATGTTCTCGACGGCCGACTCCTTGGAGAGGGGGACGGAGATGGCGTAGCCGTTGTTCTCGCAGACGAACACGACCGGCAGCTGGTGGATGCCGGCGAAGTTCAGCGACTCGTGGAAGTCACCTTTGGAGGCGGCCCCGTCGCCGAAGTAGCACATCACCACCTCGTCTCGGCCCTCCAGCTTTGCAGCCAGGGCCATGCCGACGGCGTGGGGGAGATGGGTGGCGATGGGCGACGAGCCGCTGATGATCCGCCGGCCGGCGTGGCCCCAGTGATTGGGCATCTGGCGTCCGCCCGAGCACGGGTCGTCGGGGCGGGCGAAGACGCCGAGGAGCACCTCGTAGGGGGTCATCCCCAGGGCGAGCACGACGCCGAGGTCGCGGTAATAGGGCAGGACCGGGTCGACGCCGGCGCGGATCGTCCAGGCCGAGCCGACCTGGGCCCCCTCGTGGCCCTGCGAGCTCACCACGAAGGGGGCTTTGCCCATACGGTTGAGGGCCCAGGTCTTCTGGTCGAGCACCCGGGCCAGGAGGATGGTGCGGTACATCCCGAGGAGGTCGGCGTCGGTCAGGCCGAGCTCGCTGTGCCGGTCGTGGATGTGAAGCGCGGCCAGTTCCTCCGGGCTCGTCGAACGGGCCGGCTCAGCGATCGAGGACAGAGGCCATCACCCCCCTGTGACGGTGGCTCGCGCCGCCGGCGCGGGCCCGGGCCGACCGTACCCCGTCAGCCGGCGCCGAGCCATCGCTTCGGCCACCTCGGTCGTGCTCGCTCCTGCGGCCGTCGCCTCGGTCAGCACCGCCATCGCGGTGTCGAAAATCCTGCGCACCGCGGCGTTGGCCCGGTCCGGGCGGTAGCCGACGAGCTCGTGGGAGATGTTGATGATCCCTCCCGCGTTGGCGACGAAGTCGGGCACGTAGGTGATGCCGGCATCGGCCAGCAGCCGGACGCTTCGGGGCTCGGCCAGCTGGTTGTTCGCTGCCCCGACGATGGCCTGGCAGCGCAGCTCAGCGATCCGCTCGGGGGTGAGAACCGCACCGAGCGCACACGGCGAGAAGATGTCGCACTCGACGGCGTGGGCGCGCTCGGGCGGTGCCGACGACAGCCCGAGAATCTTCGTGGCGCGCTCGAGGGCGACACTGTCGACATCGCTGGCAACGACGACCGCGCCTTCGTCCACCAGGTGACGGGCCAGTGCCAGCCCGACCTTGCCCACCCCACTCACGACGACGCGCCGGCCCCGCAGGCTGGGCGAGCCCCACAGCTTGGTGGCCAGGGCCAGCATGGCCTGGAGCACACCCACGGCGGTGGCTGCCGACGGGTCCCCCGAACCGCCCAGCGACCGGCTGGTGCCCGTCACGTACCTGGTCTCCCGGCGCATCAGGTCCATGTCGGCCTGCGTCGTGCCGACGTCCTCGGCGGTCAGGTAGCGACCGCCGAGGCCCTCCAGGTAACGGGCGTAGGCCTGCAACAGGGCCTCGGTCTTGATCCGGGCGGGGTCACCGAGGATCACCGCCTTGCCGCCACCGAGGTCGAGCCCCGCGGCCGCCGCCTTGTACGTCATGGCCCTGGACAGGGCGAGCACGTCCGCCAGGGCCTCGTCCTCGGTGGCGTAGGGACGGAAGCGGACGCCCCCGAGCGCCGGTCCCAGCCGGGTTGAGTGCACGGCGATGATCGCCCGCAGACCGGTCGCCTCATCGTGGCAAAACACGACTTCCTCATGGCCATCGCCGGCGAGTCGGTCGAAGAGCTGCACCCGCGGCCAGGGTACCCCCGTCAGGCACGGCCGCCGACGGGCCCCGAGACCGTCCCTGGCCAGGAACTAGTCGCTTCGGCGGCCAGAGATGGTCCGCTTGGTCTATCGACCAACAATCGGTCGTGTCGTACCTTCAAGGTAGAAACCGGACCCTGAAGGGAACTCCATGCCGAACAATCCTCAGACCACACCTACCCGAGACGGGAGCTCCGCCGATCAGGGCCAGCCCGATGCACTGCTCACGCCGGGCGAGGTGGCGACATTGTTTCGTGTCAACCCGAAGACCGTCACCCGCTGGGCGCGGGCCGGCAAGCTGACGGCCATCCGCACTCTGGGAGGGCATCGGCGCTTCCGGGCCTCGGAGATCCGCGACTGCCTCGACCGCACCGAGTACGAGGAGGCCTGAGCGGAGGGCCCTCGAGAGGTCCGACCAGCTCGACCGGCAGCTCGACGACCCGGTGGCGGCCGGGCGACGGGCCGCCGATTGTTGGCCGCCTCGCTGGTGGGGCTGTACCTTCGCGGCCCATGGGCGCACCCAATGTGTCGTATTCGGTGTCGATCCGCGTCTCGCTCAAGCACTCTCCCGGAGCCCTCGGCCGTCTGACCACGGCAATCGGCGAGGCCGGGGGGAACATCCTGGGCCTCGACATGATCGATGTCGCCGATGACCGCATGGTGAGGGACATCACGGTGCTGGCGATCGACGACGAGCACGTGGCCCGGATCACCAAGGCCATCGAGGCCATGGGTGAGGTGACCATCCACAGCGTGCTGGACCGCACGTTCCGCATGCACGTGGACGGCAAGATCGAGGTGGCGTCCAAGTCGCCGCTGGCCACACGCGACGATCTCTCGATGGCCTACACCCCGGGCGTGGCCCGGGTCTGCCTGTCCATCGCCGACAATCCCCCCGAGGTCCACCGCTACACGATCAAGGCCAACTCGGTTGCCGTCGTCACGGACGGGACGGCCGTGCTGGGGCTCGGCAACATCGGGCCCCACGCCGCCCTCCCGGTGATGGAGGGCAAGGCCATGCTCTTCAAGGAGTTCGCCGGCATCGACGCCTGGCCCGTCTGTCTCCGGGCGGACTCGGCGGACGCGCTGGTGGAGGCGGTCGAGCGCCTCGAGCCCGTCTACGGCGGCATCAACCTCGAGGACGTGGCCGCGCCCCGCTGCTTCGAGGTCGAAGAGCGGCTCAAGGCCAGCCTCGACATCCCCGTCTTCCACGACGACCAGCACGGCACCGCGGTCGTCGTGCTTGCCGCCTTGCGCAATGCCCTCCAGGTCGTCGGCAAGGAGATGGCAAACCTGACCGTCGTCATCGGCGGGGCCGGAGCGGCTGGCGTGGCGGTCGCCAAGATCCTCTCCGAGGCGGGGGTGCCCTGCATCATCGGCGTGGACCGCAAGGGCGCCATCTACGCCGGCCGCGGGGACACCGACCTGTCCAAGATGTGGATGGGCGAGAACACGAATCCCGATCGCCGCAAGGGATCGATGGGCGAGGTGCTGGCCGGGGCCGACGTCTTCGTCGGGGTCAGCGGGCCAGGGCTGGTGACCCGAGAGCAGCTGACGGCCATGGCCGGCGCCCCAATCGTCTTCGCCCTGGCCAACCCGGATCCGGAGATCGCACCGGAGGAGGCCGAGGGCATCGCCGCCGTGGTGGCGACGGGGCGCAGCGACTACCCCAACCAGATCAACAACGTCCTGTGCTTCCCCGGCATCTTCAGGGGTGCCCTTGACGCCGGGGCCACCGCCATCACTGAAGCCATGAAGCTGGCGGCCGCCGAGGCCATCGCTTCCACCGTGCCGCCCGAGGAGCTCGAACCCAGCTACATCGTGCCGTCGGTGTTCAACAAGTCGGTCGTCGCCAAGGTTGCCGAGGCCGTGGCCCACGTCGCCCGGGAGGAGGGCGTCGTCCGGGAGGCCCCCTCGGGCCCGCTGACGCCGGCGGGCTGACCGCCACGGTCTGACCGCTGCCGTGGTGATCGACGCCTGGATGCAGCACCCGACACCCCGCTTCCTCGCGCACGACATGTTCGAGTCACTGCGACGATGGGCGGGGACCGAGATCCCCGTCGAGGATCTTCCGCTCGAGCTCACCGTGGCGGCGATGGACCAGGCCTCGGTCGAGCGTGGGCTCATCTCGGCCTGGTACGGACCGGACGGCCCGCTGATCACGAATGACGAAGTGGCCGGCTTCGTCGCTCGCTATCCCGACCGGTTCGTCGGCGTGGCCTCCGTCGATCTCCGCCAGCCCGTTGCCGCCGTGCGGGAGCTGCGCCGCGCCGTGCGCGACCTCGGCTTCCGGGCGTTGCGCGTCGTGCCGTGGCTGTGGGGGCTTCCGCCCAACGACCGGCGCTACTACCCGCTCTACACCGAGTGCGTGGAGCTGGGCATCCCCTTCTGCACCCAGGTGGGCCACACCGGGCCCCTGCGGACGTCGGAGACCGGTCGCCCCATCCCGTACCTCGACGACGTCGCCCTCGAGTTTCCCGAGCTGGTCATCGTGGGTGGGCACATCGGCTACCCGTGGACCACCGAGATGGTCGCCGTGGCGACCAAGTACCCCAACGTGTACATCGACACTTCCGCCTATGTGTCCCACCGCTATCCCCCCGAGCTGGCGGAGTACCTACGGGGCCACGGCCGGCGCAAGGTGTTGTTCGGCTCCAACTTTCCGATGATCACGCCCGAGCGGGCGCTGGCCAAGCTCGACACGCTCGGTCTGGACGACGAGGCGACCGAGCTGTTCCTCTCGGGCAACGCCCGGCGCGTCTTCGACCTCTGACGGCGAGTCCACCCGGGGTGCGCGGGCCCACTTCGGATATCGCTGGTCGGGCGCCAAGGATTCGCCAAGCCGACCAGTCCCCCCGCCGGGCGGGGTAGAGCCACCTCCACGTCCCGGGTGGTTAGCGCTGCTCAGACGGCGTAGGATCTACCCCGGACCTAACGTGAGCATGGTTGAGGACTGGAAGATGGCAGTGCGAACGGGCGAGTCGGGTCTTACACCGCTGGGGCGGGCACGGCGGACCACGCGGCAATGGGTCGTGCCGGTCCCAGCCACGCTCCCTGTTATTCAGGCGAGGTAGCACCATGGCCAAAGGAAGATCTGCCACCATCCCGCCGGGCAACCGGCTCCTCGACGCGCTGCCCCCAGCAGATCAAGCTGGCCTGGCTCCGTATCTCGAGAAGGTCGATCTGGAGATGAAGGAGCTCCTTTTCGAGCAGGGCAAGCGCTTCGACCGCGTCTACTTCCCACTCACTGCGGTGGTGTCGCTGCTCAGCGTCATGGAGGACACCTCGGGGGTCGAGATTGCCACCGTGGGCAACGAGGGACTGGTCGGTGTGCCCGTCTCGTGGGGAGTCACCATGCTCAATCCCCGTGAGCTCATCCAGGCCCAGGTGCCGGGCGAGGCCCTGGTCATGGACGTCGACATCTTCACCTCGAGGATGTCCCAGCCCGGCGAGCTGACCGAGCTGGTCCACCTCTACACCCAGGCCTTGTTCAGCCAGATCGCCCAGCAGGTGGCCTGCAACAGCCTGCACTCGGTCGAGGAGCGCTGTGCCCGATGGCTGCTGCTCACCCATGACCGGGTCGGTGTCGACGAGTTCCCGCTCACGCAGGAGTTCCTCTCCCAAATGCTCGGGGTTCGCCGGGCCTCGGTGACCGTGGTCTCCGGTGCCTTCCAGCAGGCCGGCTTCATTCGTTTCCGCCGGGGTTGGGTCACTATCACCGACCGCCAAGGACTCGAGAGCACGTCCTGCGAGTGCTATCACGTCGTGCGAGAGGTATTCGACCGGCTCCTGGGGTGAGCCCGGGCACGATCCGCTATGTACGCTAGCGTACGGTCGTGGTAAATTGAGGTGGGTGGCGGCCGAGGTTCGAGCCGCTGAAGAGGGTTAGCAGCAGGTCAAATCGCCCATCCCCTCGGTTTGTCGCGTTTGAGTGGGGGACAGCAGCATGAAGCGGATCCCTGAGGCTCGATGGAGCAGGCTCTCGCAGTGGCCGAGGACCGACCGGGGAGTAGTGAACGTCCGGCCGGATTGCCTTGATCGGAGCTGGTGGCGGGTCGTGGACCATGTTTGACGAGCCAACCGCAGCAGAGGTACGAGAGCTGGCTGTCGGGTCGCACCTGCTGGAGGCCCAGGTGAGGAACGCGATTCTCGGACAGCTGCTAGCCCAAGGCAACGAGGTGGTCGGGGCCAAGGAGATCTTGGACCTGGCCGAGGCCTTCGCCTGGGTCACCAACCCCGGTCAGGCTCATGGCTGATCGACGCAACGTTCGCGCAGGCAGGCTGAATCGGGCTGCCCACCGCCTGATCGTGACCGATTCCGGGTCGATCGACCCCCGGTCAGGCGCCTGCACACAGGCGAGGTAGCGACCATGTCGTCAGAAGGACCCGCCACCATTCCTCCCGGCAACCGACTTCTCGACTCCCTGTCTCCTGGCGAGCAGGCCGACCTGGCTCCCCATTTCGAGCAGGTGCGGCTGGAGCTGAAGGAGCTGCTGTTCGAGCCGGGCAAGCGCATCGACTACGTCTACTTCCCACTCACGGCGGTGGCGTCGCTGCTCAACCTGGTCGAGGACACCGCAGGAGTCGAGATCGCCACCATCGGCAACGAGGGGCTGGTCGGCCTGTCTGTCTCCTGGGGGATCAACACCTTCAACCCTCGGGAGTACGTGCAGTGCCAGGTGCCGGGTGACGCCCTGGTCATGGACGCCGAGACCTTCGCCGCCAAGGTCTCCGAGGGGAGAGAGCTCACCTGGCTCGTCCATCGCTACACCCAGGCCTTCGTCACCCAGATCGGACAGCAGGTGGCCTGCAACGGCCTCCACTCGATCGAGGAGCGCTGCGCCCGCTGGATGCTGCTCACCCACGACCGGGTGGGCTCGGACGAGTTCCCCCTCACCCAGGAGTTCCTGGCCCAGATGCTCGGCGT
>DATBBR010000058.1 GCA_036270875.1 Acidimicrobiales bacterium | reverse complement strand
CGGCTCGGTCGAGGGCAATGACGACTACGCGGCGATGGAGGAGGTGCTCACCCGTCGGTTCACCGCGCTGCTGGCCGAGCGGGAGGCGCCATTGGGGGAGCGGGCCAGGCGACGGCGCTTCGCCTATCCACCCCAGCTGCTGCTCCTCGACGGCGGCAAGGGCCAGCTCAACGTCGGCATCAGGGTCCTCGAGCGACTGGGTCTCGACGACGAGATCCCGGTGGCGGCCCTGGCGAAGCAGTTCGAGGAGATCTTCGTGCCCGGCCAGGCCGACCCCGTCCGCATTCCCCGCCAATCCGAGGCGCTCTATCTCCTCCAGCGCGTTCGCGACGAGGCCCACCGCTTCGCGGTGTCGTACCACCGCAAGCTTCGGGGCCGGCGGATGACGAGGAGCGTGCTCGACGACATCCCCGGGCTGGGGCCGACGCGCAAGCGCCGCCTCGTGCGAGAGCTGGGCGGCGTCCGGGCGGTCCAGACGGCGCCACTCGAGACCCTGCTGGCCCTGCCCTGGCTCCCCGACAACGTGGCCCGGGCCGTGCACGAGAAGCTGCATCTACCTGGCGGACCCGCCCGTGGGCGCGACGCCTCCGTCGCGGCCCGGTGAGCACGAGCGACAGCGACCTGTGGGCGCAGAGCGCCCGCTGGTGGCAGGCCACCTTCACCGGCGGAGCCGATGCCGAGTACGTCGAGCAGATCCTGCCGCTCGTCTCGCAGCATCTGCCACCGTCCGGGCCGGTCCTCGACGTGGGCACGGGAGAGGGACAGGTGGCCAGGCTGGCTGCGGGGCCTCGGGCGGTGGTGGGCGTGGACCCCACCTGGCCCCAGCTCGAGGAGGCCAGACGGCGGGGCGGCGGTCCTCTGTACGCCCGGGCCACGGCGGCCGGACTGCCCTTCGCCGCCGGCAGCTTCGAAGCCGCCGTCGCCTGCCTGGTCCTCGAGCACCTCGATGAGCTGGCGGAGACCGTGGCCGAGGTGGGGCGGGTCCTGCGGCCAGGCGGACGCCTCCTCCTGCTCATGAACCACCCGCTGCTCCAGGCGCCGGGCAGCGGCTGGATCGACGATCACATCCTGGGTGAGCAGTACTGGCGCATCGGGCCCTATCTCATCGAGGACAGATCCGTCGAAGAGGTGGACAAGGGGGTGTTCGTGCCCTTCGTGCACCGGCCTCTGTCCCGCTACGTGAACCTGCTGGTCGACAACGGGATGCTCGTGACCCGCATGGAGGAGCCGGCCCCGCCGGCGGGGTTCCTGGCTCGGGCGGAAGAGTATGCCGGCGCCGCGACCATTCCCCGGCTGCTGTTCCTGCTCGCCAAGAAGCTCCCACATGGACCCGACGATGTGACAATGGGGGAGCCTCTATGAGCGACTACCTCATTATCACCGGGCTCTCCGGCGCCGGCCGGTCGACGGCGGCAGCCACCTTCGAGGACCTCGGGTGGTTCGTCATCGACAACATGCCGCCCGCCCTCATCACCAAGGTCGCCGAGCTGGTCAACGTGCCGGGATCGGAGACCGAGAAGGTGGCGCTCGTCGTGGGCCGCGGGGGAAGCGAGTACCTCGACGACGTCGAGCCCGCTCTCGAGGCGCTCCGCTCGACCGGGAACCGAGTCCGGTTGCTGTTCCTGGACGCGTCCGACGACGTCCTCGTGCGCCGCTTCGAAGGGACCAGACGGCGCCACCCGCTGGCGGCTGAGGGGATGATCGGGTCGATCACGCAGGAGCGCCGGATGCTCGACCCGATCCTCGGCCAGGCCGACGTGGTCGTGGACACCAGCGACCTCAACATCCACCAGCTCCGAGGTCGACTCATCGACCTGTTCGAGCGGGACGACCACGCCACCGGTCTCCAGGTCACGGTCGTCTCGTTCGGGTTCAAGCACGGCGTCCCGCTCGACGTCGACCTGGTCTTCGACTGCCGGTTCCTACCCAACCCGCACTGGATCGATGAGCTGCGGCCGCTGACCGGGCTCGACCCTCCCGTGCGCCGCTACGTCATGAGCCAATGCGACACCCCGGCCTTCCTCGACAAGCTGGACGACCTCTTCGGCCTCCTGCTTCCCGCCTACGTGAAGGAAGGAAAGTCCTACCTGACCGTTGCCGTCGGCTGCACCGGCGGCCAGCACCGATCGGTCGTCCTCGCCGAGGAGCTGGCCGAGCGGATCCAGGCCCGGGGCTTCGAGCCCACGCTCCACCATCGGGACGTGCATCGGTGAGCGCCCGACCGCGTGTGGTGGCCCTCGGCGGCGGCCACGGGCTGGCGGCCACCCTGCGCGCCACGCGTCACTACGGCGACGACGTCACGGCGATCGTCTCGGTGGCGGACGACGGGGGCTCGAGCGGCCGCCTCCGCGAGATCTTCGGGGTGCCGGCGCCGGGAGATCTGCGCAAGTGCCTGGTCGCCCTCAGCGCCCCATCGGTGTGGTCGAAGGCCTTCGAGCACCGCTTCGACGCCGGAGAGCTGGAGGGCCACGCTCTCGGCAACCTCCTGATCGCCGGCCTGGCCGCCTCCACCGGCGACTTCCTGTTCGCCGTGGAGGAAGCCGGACGGCTGGTCGAGGCGGGCGGAACCGTCCTACCGGCTACGACCGTGCCCGTCGTGCTCAAGGCGGACGCGGCCGGCGGGGCCGTGCAGGGCCAGGTGGCGGTGGGCCAGGCAGGACGCATCGCCCGGGTCTCGCTCGTGCCTGTCGATGCAGAGCCTCCCGCGGCGGCCCTGGGGGCCGTGGCCCGGGCGGACCAGATTGTCCTCGGCCCGGGCTCCCTCTACACCAGCGTGTTGGCGGCGCTCGCCGTCCCGGCTCTGCGGGATGCGGTGGCCGAGGCGAGGGGCCGGAAGGTCTACGTCTGCAACCTCCGACCCCAGGTCCCCGAGACCGAGGGCTACGACGTGGCGGCCCACCTGGCCGCCTTGGAGGCCCACGGTGTCGAGGTCGACGTCGTGCTGTGCGACACGACGGGCGTACCGCTCGGGGCGCCGGGTCGGCCCTGGGTCGATACACCCCTGGCCCGGCCCAACGGGCTCGCCCACGACCCGGAGAAACTGGCAGGGGCCCTTGTCGATCTGGTCGGATAGGGGTCGGGTAACGAGGAGGAGACATGTCCGTACGGGTTGGCATCAACGGTTTCGGTCGGATCGGCCGCAACTTCCTGCGGGCGTCGCGCGCATCCAACGCCGACGTGCGCGTGGTCGCCGTCAACGATCTGATCCCGCCCGAGACGAACGCCTATCTACTCGCCTACGACTCCACCCTGGGCCGACTGGAGGGGGTGCGAGCCGCTGACGGTGCCATCAGGATCGGCTCCGACGAGGTCAAGGTGTTCGCCGAGCGCGACCCCAAGGCGCTCCCGTGGTCGGAGCTGGGTGTCGAGGTGGTGATCGAGAGCACGGGCATCTTCACCGACGGCAACAAGGCCGCGGCCCACATCGATGGAGGGGCGCGGCGGGTGATCATCTCGGCGCCGGCGACCAACGTCGACGCCACCTTCGTGATGGGCGTGAACGACCAGACCTTCGATCCCGCCCAGCACAACGTGGTCTCCAACGCGTCCTGCACGACCAACTGCTTCGTGCCGATGGTGAAGGTCCTCGACGACGCCTTCGGCGTCCGCAGCGGCCTGATGACGACCGTTCACGCGTACACCAACGACCAGAACCTGCTCGACCTGGCCCACAAGGACCTACGCCGGGCCCGGGCGGCCGCTGTCAACATCATCCCGGCGTCGACCGGCGCGGCCCGGGCGACGGGGCTCGTCCTGCAGGCCATGCAGGGTCGCCTGGACGGGACGTCGCTGCGTGTACCGGTGCAGGACGGCTCGATCACCGACTTCACCGCCATCATCGAGGCCGAGGCCAGCGTCGAGCAGATCAACGCGGCCTACCGCGAGGCCGCGTCGTCGGGGCCGCTGGCGAAAGTGCTGGAGTACACCGAGGATCCGATCGTCTCCTCGGACATAATCGGATCCCCGGCGTCGTGCACCTTCGACTCTGGTCTCACCATGGCGACCGGCGCGGGGAACGGCTCCACGCTGGTCAAGGCGCTCGGCTGGTACGACAACGAGTGGGGCTACGCCAACCGGTTGGTCGATCTGGCCGTCGTCGTCGGAGGGTCCGGTCGCTGACTCTTTGGTCCTCCCGCTGCCACAGCTGGAGGACCTCCCCGATCCGGCCGGCAGACGGGTGCTGCTCCGAGCCGACCTCAACGTTCCTCTGCGGTCGTCATCGAGCGGCGTGACCGAGGTTGAGGACGACTTTCGACTGCGAGCCGCATTGCCGACGATCGAGTGGCTCATGGCCCGGGGGGCCAAGGTCACGGTGTGCAGTCACCTCGGGCGGCCGCACGGCAAGCCCGACCCCCGCTTCGCCATGGAGCCGGTGCGCCAGCGGCTGGCGCAGCTGGCACCGGGCGTCGAGCTCATGGAGAACCTGCGTTTCGACCCGGGCGAGGAGGCCAACGATCCCGCCTTCGTGGACCGCCTGGTCGACGGTCAGGATCTCTACGTGGACGACGCCTTTGGCGCGGCCCACCGGGCCCACGCCTCCATCGTCGGCCCTCCGGCCCGCCTACCCAGCGCCGCCGGACGCCTGCTGGAGCGGGAGGTCGAGGCGCTGGGCGGCCTCCTCGGTCATCCCGCCCGGCCCTTCGTGGCCGTGCTCGGCGGCGCCAAGGTGAGCGACAAGCTGGCCCTCCTCCGCTCCCTGCTGGAGCGGGCGGACATCCTGCTGGTGGGCGGGGGGATGTGCTTCACCTTCCTCGCCGCCCTGGGCCACGACATCGGCGACTCGCTGGTCGAGCCCGATCAGGAAGACGCCTGCCGCCAGCTGCTGGACTCCGGACGACGGGTGGACGTCCCGACCGACGTGGTGGCCCTGGCCCCGGGCGGCACCATCGGTGCTGGCGACGGGGGGAGCGGCAAGGTCCGCACCCTCGGTCGGACCATCCCGTCGGGATGGAAGGGCGCGGACATCGGTCCGGGGACGGCGGCAGAGTTCGCCGACGAGATCCGCCCGGCAGGCACGGTGTTGTGGAACGGTCCGATGGGCGTCGTCGAGGACCACCGCTTCGCCGCCGGCACCCGCGCCGTGGCCGAGGCCGTCGCCGAGTGCCGGGGTTACACCGTCGTCGGCGGCGGCGACAGCGCCAGTGCCCTCGCCCACCTCGGCCTCGCCGACGAGGTGGACCATCTGTCGACCGGCGGAGGTGCGACCCTGGAGCTGCTCGAGTGCGGTGATCTGCCAGGGCTGGCAGCCCTGCGGGCCGCCTCCAACGCGCCGGGGAAGAGATCATGACCAAGCGACGACCCCTCGTGAGCGGCAACTGGAAGATGAACCTCAACCACTTCGAGGCCATCCAGGCCGTGCAGAAGCTCGCCTACCGCCTGACGGCGGAGGACCACGCCACTCGGGACGTCTCTGTGCACCCACCCTTTACCGATCTTCGATCGGTCCAGACCGTGCTGGAGTCCGACGACATACCCATCGCCCTCGGGGCCCAGAACTGCCACTGGGCCGAGTCGGGCGCCTACACCGGCGAGGTCAGTCCGGTCATGCTGGCCAAGCTCAACGTGGCCTACGTGATCGTGGGGCATTCGGAGCGGCGGCAGCTCTTCGGGGAGACCGATGCGATCGTGGCGGCCAAGCTGCGCGCCGTGTTGGCCCATGGGATGACGCCCATCCTCTGCGTGGGCGAGACACTGGTCCAGCGGGAGGCGGCAGAAGCCGAGAGCACCGTGACGTCCCAGCTGGCGGCCGCCTTCTCCGCTTCGTTCGAGGATGAGCCCGACGCGGCTCCGGTACCGGCGGGGCGGCCACTCGCTGCCCACCAGGTGGGCCAGCTGGTGATCGCCTACGAGCCGATCTGGGCCATCGGCACCGGCCAGCACGCCACGCCCGAGGACGCCCAAGGCATGTGCCGAACCATTCGGGAGAGCGTCGCCGAGCACGCGGGCAAGGAGGTCGCCGCCGCCCTCCGGGTCCAGTATGGGGGCTCGGTGACGGCAACCAACGCGCCCGACCTGTTGACCCAGGACGACATCGACGGTGCCCTCGTCGGCGGGGCCAGCCTGGATCC